>CASTFX010000040.1 GCA_949448405.1 uncultured Clostridia bacterium | reverse complement strand
ATCATACAAATATTATAACCAATAGTGGTATGAGTTTTCATTACTTCAAATTCTTCATTAGTTAATTCTTCAGGCTTATGTAAGATTTCTGGGGGAATAAAGATTTTTCCGATATCGTGAAGATAAGCACAAATAGTTGCATGAATTGTGAAAGTTTTATTTGCGTGAAGATATTCACACATTCTACAAGTTAAATTTGCAACATTTTCACTATGCTTTTTAGTAAAAGGATCTAAATTTTCAAGTATATTAAGTTGATAACGCATAGTCTGTTCTAGATTATAAGTTTTTAAATTAGTTGGACTATAAAATTCAATATCTTGTTTATACATATTTTTCTCCTTTGTAACTTACATATAATAATATCATTTAAAACATAAAAAATCAAGAAAAATGTTTAAGGGGAAAATTTGAGTGTTGCTCTTTGAAAAAATGTGTGATAAAATATATATATTAATATATTCGGGTGTCGCCAAGCTGCTGAGGTTGTTCGAAGGCAAAGCCTGAGCTACAACCTCAGTATGCAAAAAGTATACCATAAAATTTAATATTCGGGTGTCGCCAAGCGGTAAGGCATCGGACTCTGACTCCGACATTCGTTAGTTCGAATCTAACCACCCGAGCCAGCTAAATCAAGACTTACAAGAAAATGTAAATCTTGATTTTTTACTAAAAATTGGTCAATGTTATATATGATAAAGAAGTAGCCTAGACTAGCAGAATATTTACACAACATGATTTTCAACATAAATTAGTAAAATATAAGTAGTTAAATTTTGATAGGATAACAAAATAAAGAATTAATGGAGTATGAGATGAAGTCAAATAAATTAGAGTCAAAAACAGCAATTGATTTTTTGGGAAATGAATGGAACTATGATTGTATGGGATGTGCTATCGCAAAAGAAGAAATGGAAATTCCTGGAGGAATTATTTATAATGGAAAATATGTATTACTAGGAGCAGACCCTGAGATTCCCATACCAGGTTTTTTAATAATAAATACAAAAAGACACATAAATTCATTTTCTGAACTTAACAAAGAAGAAAGAAATGAGATAGGAGATATCATTTTATATGCAGAAAAAGCTATAAAGGAACTAGAAATTTCTAAAGAAATTACCCTAGTACAGGAAGAACGCTCAAATCATTTTCATATATGGATTTTTCCAAATTATAATTGGATGGCAGAGAAATTTGGAAAAGGAATTACATATTTAAGAGATATATCTAAATTTGCAAAAGAAAATGCAAGTGAAAATGATATAAAAGAAGTCTTAAATGTTATTGACAGAATTAGAGAATATTTTAAAGAAAATTACATTGATGAATAATATTTAGGAGGGCAAAAAATGGATATAGTAGAGAATGCAAGACAATTAATGTATAATTCAACACAAATAAATAAAGCACCTTCATGGAGACTTACAGAAATCGCGATAGAAGGAAGCCTAATATGGTTACATGAAAATGTAATGCTTAAATATCAAAGAAGAATGCATGGAGGAGAATTATGGGCAAAAATAGAAGTGCTTGAAAATGTAATTACTCCTTTATTAAAATAAAATTTGATTAATAAAGGAGTTAAAAATTATGAATTATGAAGATAAAAAAATTGTAGGAATTATAGCGTCAAATGTTGAACCAGCAGTAGCACTTAATGTGATAGGACATTTAGCAATATCTATTGGCAAATATTCAGAGGCTGAAATTATGGGAAAGCCAATTATTAATGATAAATCAGGAGTAGAACATTTAGGAATAAGTAGGTTCCCATTTATAATAACAAAAGTTAAAGCAGGAAAATTAAAAAATACTATAGATATGGCAAAATGTAATCCAAATTTATTAGTTGTAGACTATCCTAGAGATATGTTAGATACTAGAACAGATGATGAATTAGTAGCTTCAATTAGTTCAAAGGAAAATGACAAGTTAGAATATCTAGGAGCAATTATTTATGGAGACACAAAAGAGGTAAATGAGATAACAGGTAAATTTCAATTATGGAGAATAGATTAAATGAAATTGCAAACTAATATCATATAAAATATAGGAAATAGGAATATATGAAAAATCTAGATGAAGAATTAAAAGATAGAAAGATAAGTTATACAAAATTACAAAAAAGCGGTTTTAACAAAATTGGTAATACCTATACATACAAAAAACGAATATATGATAATCAATTTGAAGTAGAAATAGTAATTTCTGATAAAGAGAAATACTCAAAGGTAATAGATTTAGAAAATCAATCTGAATTTTTCCTTGTAGACGTTGAAAATTCTACAGGTCAATTTGTTGGACAAATAAGACAAGAATATGAAGAAATCATAGAAGATATAATAAGTAAATGTACTGAAAAAGAAGCATTTAAAAGTAATCAAGCTAAAGAGATTATAAATTATGTAAGAAAAAAGTATAAAGATGAACTAGAATATTTATGGGAAAAATTTGACAATAATGCTATTTGGAGAAATAAACAAAATAACAAATGGTATGGAGTATTATTAACTATTCCTCAAAATAAGTTAGGACTTAAATCAGATAATATAATAGAAATTATAGATTTAAGATATCAAAAAGAAGAAATTGAAAAAATAATAGATAACAATAAGATTTTTGCAGGATATCATATGAATAAAAAAAGCTGGATAACAATAAAACTAGACGGTTCATTAGATAATAATGAAATATTTGAACTAATAGACAATAGTTATAAATTATCAATTGGAAATAAATGTGGTATTTCAGGAAATGAATTAGCCCAAAAAGTATATGACTATTTACTAACTATACCAAAAGGAAAAGTAGTAACATATAAACAAGTTGCAGAACATTTAGGAAATAAAGGGCTAGCAAGGGTAGTAGGAAGTATACTTCATAAAAATCCAGACGGAGATAAATATCCATGTTATAAAGTACTAAATAGCAAAGGCGAACTTGCAGAAGCCTTTGTATTTGGAGGGAAAGAAATACAAAAGGAAAGATTAGAAAAAGAACATATTAAAGTAATTGATAGTAAAGTGGATTTAGCTATATACCAATGGAAAGAGAAATAAGTTAACAAAGTATGACAAAATTCGAAAAAACTATTTATTAAAATAATGATGTTTGATATAATAAAATAAATTAACTATACAAAGGAGAAATTTATGGGTGCAAGAACATTAATAACACTACTAATATTTGCATTAGCAGGATTTATTATATTTAGTAAAGAAATACCAATAATACTAAAATTCGTACTATTAGTCTGCTTAGCTATTGCAGAGATACTAGTAATAACAATGTTATAAGGAGGAAAAATGAAAAAGATAACTAAAATTGCAATTATTATATCCGTTATTATAGCAGTAGTAGTTTTAGGTACAGTACTAATGTTTGCATTTGCCAAAAATAAAACACCAATAACAGCAGAAGATTTTAAGAATAAAATGGAAGAAAAAGAATATATCATAGGAGATGCATCAGAACAATTTGCAGAATATGGATATATAAATAAATCATATATTGCAGCAAACAAAGATTACACATATCAAATAGAATTTTACGAAATCTTAGATAGTGAGTATGCATCAAGCTTTTTTAACCTAAATAAGCAGGTATTTGAAGAAAGAAAAGGAAACATAGTAACTGAAACAAATGTTAATTTAAAAAACTATTCAGTATATACATTGTCTACTGATAATAAGTATAGGGTATTATCAAGAATAGACAATACAGTTATATATGTAAATGTAGATAAACAATATAAAGACGAAGTAAAAGGTATATTAGATGAGTTAGGATATTAAAAATAATTTTAGCAAATGTATTAAAAATGTGATATAATACATTTGCTTATTTTTATAGCCAAGGAGGATATAATGGAAAATGACAAAATAAAAGGAATAATTGAAGCAATACTATTTGCAAGTGGTAAAGTGATTACTCTAGATGAGTTAGCATTAAACTTAGAAATGGATAAACAAGAAATAGCAGGAATTATAGAAGAAATGATAGAAGAATACAAACAGCAAAATAGAGGAATAGAGATAGTTTTTGTAAATAATGGGTATACTTTATCTAGTAAAAAAGACTATCATGAGTATATTTACTCAGTAATAGACAAAAGAGCAAAGCTTAGTTTATCACAAGCAGCACTTGAAGTACTTGCAATAATTGCATATAACCCTAAAATAACAAGAGCAGAGATAGAAAATATAAGAGGGGTAAGTTCAGATGCTTCAATTTATAGATTATTAGAGCATAATCTAATTGAAGAAGCAGGAAAGTTAGACATTCCAGGAAAACCTATAGCATATAGAGTAACAGAAGAATTTCTAAAGAAATTTGGACTAAACACATTAAAAGACCTTCCAGAACTTCCAAAATACAAAGTAGATGAAAATAAACAAATAGTAATAGATGAAGTTGTAATAGAAAATCAAAAAGAAGAAAAAGGAGATGGAGAGTAGTTTTGTCAAAAGATATAAAAGAAATTATGCTAACAAATGAAAAATTATTTTCAAAATATGCCTGTAAATCACAAGATGGAATAAAAATAAATGAAGAAGTAGGAGATATAAGACCAGTATTTTTCAGAGATATAGACAAAATAATACATTCACAAGCATATACAAGATATATTGATAAGACACAAGTATATGCATTCATAGAAAATGACCATATAACTCATAGAGTACTACATGTGCAATTAGTTTCAAAGGTAGCAAGAACTATAGGAAGAGCACTTAAGCTAAATGAAGATTTAATAGAAGCAATAGCATTAGGACATGATGTAGGTCATGCTCCATTTGGACATGCAGGAGAAAGATTCTTAGATAAAATCGCAAGAAGAGAGAATATCGGATATTTTTGTCATAATGCACAAAGTGTAAAAATGCTAAAAGATTTAGAAAATCTAAATGTAACTGTTCAAACATTAGACCGGAATACTTGCACATAATGGAGAAATACTTTTAAACAAATATGAAGTAATACAAAACAAGACAAAGGAACAATTTCTAGAAGAATTAGAAAAAGTATTTACAGAAGAAGGATATAGTAAAAAGATAAAGCCAATGACATTAGAAGGATGTGTCGTAAGGCTATCAGATATTATTGCATATATTGGAAGAGATATAGAAGATGCTATTATAGTTGGAACAATAAAAAGAGAAGATATACCAAATGAAATTACGGATGTACTCGGAAATACAAATGCGCAAATTGTAAATAACCTAATAATGGACGTTATAATAAATAGTATAGACAAGCCATATTTACAGTTTTCTAAAGAAGTATTTGAAAGTCTAATAAAATTAAAAAAATGGAACTACGAAAACATATATGATTCAAAAGAAGCAACTAAAAACTTAGAAATTATAGAAAAGGCATTTTATGATTTATTTGAATATTACTTAGAAAAGTTAGATAATAGAAAGAAGATAGAAATAGATGATAATATGTCAGAAAGTGATCAGTTATTATTTAGTTTTGTAAATAATAAGTCTGATAAATATAAAGAAACTACAGATATAAAGAGAATTATATTAGATTATATTTCAGGACAAACCGATAAATTTTTCTTAAAAGAGTGCGAAAATAACCTAAAAAATTTCAATATTTGACATATCTTGCAAAAAAACTAGAAGTATGTTACAATACAAATGCGAAAAATTATTGAAATACAAAAGTAAAAAAATAGGAGATAATTTAAGTGGAAATAGTACAATTAATATGCTTATTAGTACTCATAATAATCGGATTAATAGTATTTGCCATAATGCAAATAAGAGCAGCGGGAATGAAAATAAAAGACTTTATGGATTTTATACAAGCAAATGAGATACTAGATAATTTATATGAAGTATCAAAGAGATATAATAATATGAGTCAAAATCAACAAATAGTTTTTTTAATGGAGGCCGAAAAAGTATTTAGTGCTTTTGATAAAGTTCCAGATTTGCTTTGGGAAGAAGAATATCAGAAATATTCTCAAATATTAGATATATACAAGAATATTAAAATATCAAGATGGAATGAGCAGTAAACATAAAGTAAGGTCAAACATATAATATTACTGATACAAAATATCAGTAAGAGGAGGATAAAATATGGAAAAGGATGTAATAGCAGTTATTCTAGCAGCTGGAAAAGGTACAAGAATGAAGACAAATAAGTCAAAAGTTGTACATAAAATATACGGAAAAGAGTTAATTACAAGAGTAGTTGAGACAGCTAGAAAATCTGGAATAAAAGATATAGTTACAGTAGTAGGACATAAAAGAGAAGAAGTTCAAGCAGTACTTGGAGATAGTGTACAATATGCTTACCAAGATGAACTACTTGGAACAGGTCATACAGTAATGCAAGCCATACCATATTTAAAAGGAAGAAAAGGAAAAGTAATAATACTTTCAGGAGATGTTCCAATAACAAGAACAGAAACTATAAAAAAACTTATAACAAAGAGTGTAAAAGATAGAGAATATGCAACAATATTAACTGCAATATATGATAACCCAACAGGTTACGGAAGAGTAGTAAGAGATATTGGAGGAAATGTTAGTGCAATAGTTGAGGAAAAAGATGCAAGTAAGAAAGAAAAAGAAATAAGAGAAATAAATGCAGGAATATACTGTTTCGATATAGAAGAACTAATACTTGCATTAGAAGAATTAACTCCAAATAACGCACAAGGAGAATATTACTTAACAGATGTAATAAATATAATGAACAACAAAGGTCTAAAGACAGGAGCGATTATAGTAGAAGATAATACAGAAATACTTGGAGTAAATGACAGAGCACAATTAGAAATGCTTACAAGAATTCTTAGAGTCCGTATAAATCAAGAACACATGAAAAAAGGTGTAACAATAGAAGATATAAATAACACATATATTTATGACGACGTAGAAATTGGAGTAGATACAGTTATACATCCAAATACAACAATAAAATCAGGAGTAGTAATTGGAGAAAACTGTGAAATAGGTCCAAATGCGTATATAAGAGAAGGTACAAAGCTTGCAAACAATGTAAAAGTAGGAAGCTTTGTAGAGCTAAAAAAAGCAATAATAGGAGAAGGAACTAAAGTACCACACTTATCATATATGGGAGATTGTGAAATAGGAAGCAAAACAAATATAGGTTGTGGAACAATAACATGCAATTATGATGGCTTCAAAAAGAGCAAAACTATAATAGGAAACAATGCTTTTGTTGGTTCAAATGTAAACTTTGTTGCACCAGTAAAAGTAGGAGATAATGTGCTAATTGCAGCAGGCTCAACAATAACAGAAGATGTTCCAAGTGATAGTTTAAGTATAGCAAGAGAAAGACAAATCAATAAAGAAGGATGGAATAAAAAGGATTAATAAAAAAGATACACCTTAAAATAATAAGAGGTGTATCTTTTCGTATTATCATATTCCAAGTATCTTTTTAGCTCTTTCAAAGTCTTCTGTTGTTGCAGATTTAACATCAGATAAAGGATACCTTAGACCTAGATTTTCCCATTTAAACTTACCAAGGTCATGATATGGAAGAACTTCGACTTTTTGAACAGTTTTTAAACTTGAGATAAATTCTTTTAGTTTAAGTAAATCTTCTTCACTATCTGTATATCCAGGAACAAGAACTTGTCTTATCCATATAGGTTTTCCGAATATCACTTAAATATTTAGCAAAAGCAATTTCAAGTTCATTAGAAAAGCCAACAAGTTCCTTAGATTTTTGAGGAACTATATGTTTAATATCAAGTAAAAATAAATCTGTTAAGTCAATAAGTTTTTTTACATTATCTGTTAAACTAAACATTCCAGAAGTATCTATTGCTGTATGAATTCCATACTTTTTTAATTCTTCAAATAATGAAATTAAAACTTTAGTCTGTAGCAAAGGTTCGCCACCAGAAACTGTAACTCCACCACCAGAAGGTTTGATATAATTTTGATATTTAAGAATTTGTTTAACAACTTCATCTATTGAATAAAGAGTACCAGTTTTTTCTTCCCAAGTATCTCTATTTTGACAATATTTACAACGCAAATGACATCCTTGAAGGAAAATAACATATCTTATTCCAGGACCATCAACAGTGCCAAAACTTTCAAAAGAGTGAACTCTTAACATTTTATTTTTATTGTTTTCCATAAATATCTCCTTTTTATGTAGAAGTATTGAACTATAATTTTTATATTTTGTTCATCCTTCCACAGCAAGAGTGAACTCTTGCCATAAAATCTCATAAGAATTTTTAGTGGTTCTTCGCTCACATTCGTCACTTCATAAAAAATTATAGTTCAATATTTCTCATGATTTTAAAATTAAAAAAGAAACGAGGAGGACTAGGCAAAATGCAACTAAAATACCGGAAGCATACTGGAGTATGTTGAGGATTTTTAGTTGCATTTTAACGACGTAATCCGAAGTTTATTTTTTAATTTAATTAGATTTTTTCGTGAATTGTACGATTAATAACATCTAATTGTTGTTCACGAGTTAATTTTACAAAGTTAACTGCATATCCAGAAACTCTTATAGTAAGTTGTGGATATTTCTCAGGATGTTCCATAGCATCAAGAAGTAATGATCTATCAAATACATTAACATTAATATGATGTCCTTCCTGAGCAAAGAAACCATCAAGCATGCTAACTAAGTTATTTACTCTTGAATCTTCATCTTTTCCAAGAGCCTTTGGAGTAATTGAGAAAGTATAAGAAATACCATCCTCAGAATACTTATAAGGAAGTTTTGCAATAGTGTTCATAACAGCAAGAGCACCATTTACATCTCTTCCATGAAGTGGGTTAGCACCAGGACCAAAAGGTTCTCCTGCATTTCTTCCATCTGGTGTGCTACCAGTTGCTTTACCATAAACAACATTAGAAGTAATAGTAAGAACTGATAATGTATGTTTAGATTTTTTGTAAGTTTGATGTTTTTGTAGTTTTCCAAGGAAAGTTCTAATTATATCAACAGCAATATCATCAACTCTATCATCATCATTACCATATTTAGGGAAGTCACCTTCAACTTCATAGTTAACAGCAAGACCTGTCTCATCTCTAATAACTTTAACTTTAGCATATTTAATTGCAGATAATGAATCAGCAACAACTGAAAGTCCTGCTATACCACAAGCCATAGTTCTTAAAATTTTTCTATCATGAAGAGCCATTTCTATTGCTTCATAAGAATATTTATCATGCATATAATGGATAGCATTTAAAGCTTTAATATAGATTTTAGCTACATATTCCATCATATTATCGAATTTTTCCATAACTTCATTATAGTCTAAATATTCACTAGTAATTGGAGAGAATTTTGGGGTAATTTGTTTACCAGATTTTTCATCTCTACCACCATTAATAGCATAAAGAAGAGTTTTAGCAAGGTTTGCACGAGCTCCAAAGAATTGCATTTGTTTACCGATTTCCATAGCAGAAACGCAACAAGCTATTCCATAATCATCTCCCCAGTATTTTCTCATTAAATCATCGTTTTCATATTGAATAGAAGATGTTTTAATAGAAAGCATAGTTGTATAATCTTTAAAGCCTCTTGGTAATCTTGTAGACCAAAGAACTGTTAGATTTGGTTCAGGAGCAGGTCCTAAGTTTTCAAGAGTGTGTAACATTCTGAAAGAATTCTTAGTAACTAATGTTCTTCCATCAATTCCCATACCACCAATACTTTCAGTTACCCAAACAGGGTCTCCACTAAATAA
>CASTFX010000039.1 GCA_949448405.1 uncultured Clostridia bacterium | reverse complement strand
ACCACTACATAAGTTCCTACTCATTTTTATTTTAATATTTTATAATTAAAACATATTGTTTTATATTTTCATTTTAAAACATTTCGTTTTAAAAGTCAATATAATTTTTCTTTTATTGTAAGATTTTTTTGTAATAGTTTGTCTAAATATATTTTAGAAAGGATGTCTAATCCAATATGATGAAAACAAGAATTAAAGATTTAAGAGAGGATAACGATTATACCCAGACACAAATGAGTAATTTTCTAAACATCTCGCAGGTAGCTTATTCTTACTATGAACTAGGAAGAAGAAATGTACCACTAGAAATACTTTGTAAAATTGCTGATTTCTATAATACTAGTGTAGATTATTTACTATACAGAACTGATAACTCCTCTCCTTATGAAAAAGTAAAATAAACCAAAAGAAAACTTAGTTAATTTAAAATTAACTAAGTTTTTTTGATTTATCTTTCTATAACATTTTCGTCAACTAATGTATTTGTATCATTTAGCTGATTTTGGTTCTCATTACTATTATTGCTCTCTTCTGCTCTTTTTATCTCTTCTAATTGTCTTACTAGAGTCTGAAGCTGCTGTATATCTCTTCCTATTTGTGTCCAATCATTTGAATCGTTTGACTCTGTTAAGTTTTTATTTGCTTTTATTATCAAATCTATTAATCCTTCTATTGAGCTTGTGTCTTCTACTTCAATGCTTACTGAATAGTTTGCTGATAATAGATTTTCTAGTGCTTTTCTAAAATCACTTCCTATTGCTATTTTATTACCTGATGCAACAACTACCTTTTTAAGTACTGATGAGCTATTTTTCTCATTTAAAGATGTTTGATATATAGGTATTATATAAAGCAAAGTATTATCTACTGGAACTACAACGATTTCTTTTGTAATTCTCATTCCTGTTACATTTAAGTCTGATATCTCTTTTGATATTGTCTCATCCTGTCCTATCAAACTATCTAACTGCATTGGTCCTATAGCACTACTATCATTAGAAAATTTATACATTGTTAATTTGTTATTTCCATTTTCTACCGTTCCTACTAAATATGCATTCATACTTTCTTTTTTGTATAAATTATATGGTACTACTAATCCTAGTTTGCTCTCTTCTGAATCTACTGTTTTTACCATTGTATATATAGGGTTCATTTCTGCTTTAGCTGTTGTTGTTATTAGATTTGAGTATGAAGCAATTTGCCATACGTCATTTCCCCTATATAAAACGTCTGCTGAAACATTATGATACATTGTTAGCATATCTGATTGTATTTTATATAAAAACTTTGAATAAGTAAAATATTTTGATATGCCTTCTGGTATTTCACTTTGCTCTTTGAATAGGCCTTTATACATGTTATTGTATACCATTACTATTGGATCAGTTTTATCTGTTATATAGAACTCTGTATTTCCATTATATGCATCTACTATTACCTTTACTGAATTTCTTATATAGTTAATTTCTTTTATTCCATTTTCATATTGTATCTTTGTTTTTTGTGAATATGGATATTCATTTGAAATTGTATATGCATCTATAACCCAATATAATTTACTATCGTCTCCAATTACTAAATATGGCTCTTCATCATAAATTAGATATGGCATTATAGTTTTAGCTCTATTTAAAATATTTCTATTTAATAATATTTTACTATCATTACTTGTAAATACTAATCCTAGTTTTTTTTCTTTAATTGCAACTGCTATTCTATCTAGTATGTTTAAATTAATTCCTCCGAGTTCCTTGATAGTTGTTTGTTGCGTTTTGTGTAGTAGTCTTAGGATAGTCAAATTCTTGCTTTTTATTTGATATGCTAATTGTACTACTTGTTTCCATTCCATAATATATTCTAGGCTCTTTTATATCTTTGCTTTCAAATTCTTTAGAAACATATACCATATTTCCATTCTCATCTGTTTCATTTGCAGAGACTAATATAGCTCCATATCCGTGAGTATACTCGTCTGCCTTACTATTATAAGTTGTATTTGCACTATTTATTTCTCTTGCAGCTATATATGTAAGTTTATTTTTATATAATATAGGTTTTACATTATTGTATGTATAATATCCTGTATTGGCTTGTGTTTGCTCTAAAATATTTAATGCTGCTTCTTCTGTTATAATTGGGACATTATTTATTACTTCGTCATTTCTATTTGCTTCTTCTTTTGTTATAGTTCCTGTACTTTCTATTTCAACTTCATCTATTTTTAAGTTATATGCTGTTTTTGTATAATCAATATTTGTTGTTATATATGATTTTTCTTTATCTAGTTCACTTCCGTTCATAAAGAACATTTTATATCCAACCATTACTATAAATAAAATAACTAAGTAAACTGGAACTACTAATAAAGATTTTATTACATTCTTTGCACTACTTTTCTTGAAAAATCTTATTGCCATCCATACTGACAATATAATTACTACTCCAAGTATTCTATATCCCCATAATTTTACGGTGGTTTCTATTAATCCTGCTCCAACTATTGCAGTATCTAATTCATCATTTAGTGTTAAGAAATTCCCTAATACAATATTTTGAGTATTAAGCATCATTATTCCTACAATTAAAATTGTTATTAACATTGCATTGAATAATAGATGTTTTATGAAAGTATTTCTTTTTAATGTCTGCCCATCTATCCCGTCAAAATGCCTATTAAAAGTTATTATATAATATATTGCTATATACACAGTTAATATTATTGTTACTGCTAATAAATAATATAGTATTAATCCTATAAATGGCTCTTGGAACATATAAAATCCTATATCTAAGTTGAATATAGGGTCTGTTATCCCAAATTGCGCTACGTTTCTAAATAATATTAGTTTCTCTATAAACATATTAGGTGTTACCATTGCTGCTATAAGAGCAAAAATTAGTGCTAATGACTTATTTGGAAGTTTTGGCATTTCTTTATTTTCTTGTTCAAAAAATGCTTTTAGACCTTTCTTTATAAAACTATTTGTTACACAAACAGTAATAAATATAAAGATAAAGTTTGCTGCACCTATATATATTTTATATTTTAAATTTTGACTGAAAACTTCTGTATAGTTTTCTCCTATTTCAAATAGTTCAATATAATTTGTTCTAAAATTTATGCCTATGACAAGTAAAAATATAATTATTGCGATTAATACTAATATTGTTCTAGTTCTAAATTTATTTTCTTTTTTATTTGTTTCTTTTAATTGCTCATTTGTTTGTTCTTGTTTATTTTCTAAATCTGCCAATACTCTTTCTCCTTTCAAATATATTCTCACTTAGATAATAGCTTTTATAAAATCTTTCGAGTCAAATACCTCCATGTCATCTACTTGCTCTCCTACCCCTATAAATTTTACAGGTATTTTATTTTCATGAACTATCCCTACTACTACTCCTCCTTTTGCTGTTCCATCAAGCTTTGTTAGTACTAGTCCAGTTATATGGCTTACTTCTTTGAATGCCTTTACTTGTTCTATTGCATTTTGTCCTGTTGTTGCATCTATTACAAGCAAAGATTCTTTGTCTGCATCTGGAAGTTCTTTTTCTATAACTCTTTGTATTTTTTCTAACTCGTCCATTAAATACTTTTTATTGTGTAGTCTTCCTGCTGTGTCGCATATTAAAACATCTACATTAGTTTCTTTTGCTTTTTTTATAGCTTCATATACAACTGATGCAGGGTCTGCTCCTTCTTCTTTTTTTATTATATCACAATTTGCTCTTTTTGCCCATATCTCTAGCTGTTCTACAGCTGCAGCTCTAAAAGTATCTGCTGCTGCTACCATTACTTTTTTTCCATCTTTTTGTAATCTATTTGCTATTTTACCTATTGATGTAGTTTTTCCTACTCCATTTACTCCAACGATTAAGATTACGGATAATTTTGTATCTAACTTTAGAGTATTATCACATATTTCTAATATATTTTGCATTTCATCTCTTAATGCTTCTTTTACACCTTCTGCTTCTTTTATATTTTCTTTTTTTATTCTTTGTCTAAGTCTTGATATTATTTGGGCTGCTGTTGTAACTCCTATATCTGACATAATTAATACTTCTTCTAGTTCTTCTAGAAGTTCTTCGTCTACCTTTCTAAATGTACTAAATACATTATTCATCTTTTCATCTATTGATGTTTTGGTTTTTCCTAAACCTTGTTTTAATTTATCAAAAAATCCCATTTTTTCCTCCGTAATTTTTCAAGATATACTTCTTAAATTTGTCATACTATATAATTTTACCATATTTTTGAGTTTTTGCCAAGGTGTGCTGGCTATTTTAATATTTTCATAAGAAATTCATTTGTTTTCTATACACATGAAAAAAAGTAGTGTTTCCACTACTTTAAAATTAGTTCTAAAATATAGCCCCTTTCAAAAAATTACTCACAACCATATTTATCTATTTTTACTTTATAGCAAATCTGCTAAAGGACAATGGTTTGTTTCTACATTTTTCTTATATAACCATTAATTATATAACCTAAGTTTGTAGAAGCTTCAGGGCGCACCGCATAGCTAGGGTTGTTAGTGTTGCTGTTAGAATCGAACAGCCAGTTGGTGTTCACGGTACCGCCGTTCACACAGAACAGCCTGAAATTGAACCAGCTGTTAGTACTACTGTTGTTGCCATAATCAACGCAGCGCGAAGCGCTTCCCTTACAACCTTGCCCTAAGTTTATTTTTTTATTATAGCATATATTATATTTCTTTTAAATACTTTTAATACTACATTATATTTTACTAGTAATGTCAAATTTTATATTTTTGCCAACTGTTTTTGTGTAGTAGCTTCATACTAACTTTTCTAATTTCTAAATTATCACATCACGTTTTAGTTTATTTTTTTTTACTTCTCCCAAGCCTAAAAATGTCTTATCTCCATTATACACTCTACATATTCCATCTTGTAAATTGCAGTTTAATTTTACTCCATTTAAAAATTGTTCTAACCTTTTTCCATTTAGAATAATCTTCTCTTTATCTTTAAACATATCTTCAATTGAAATCAATTTTTTATTAAAAAACTCCGACTTTTCTTGATTCTCTTTTATCTCATCTATTGTTATTGAATTTTCTATTAAGAACTCTCCGCACTTTAACTCTATTTAGATTATACATATACCCTACTGTTCCTAGAGCCTCTGCAATATCACTACATAATGTTCTTATATATGTACCCTTTGATGAATGTACTCTAATCTTGATTATATTTTCTTGGTAGTATATCTCTTGAAGTTTTATATCGTATATTTCTATTTGCCTTGGTTTTATTTCTACTTCTTGCCCTTCTCTTGCATACTCATATAACTTTTTTCCATTTACTTTTATTGCTGAATAAATTGGCGGTATTTGTGATTGTTTTCCTATAAATTGTTTTAGTACTTTTTTTACTCTTATCTCTTCTATTATTCCTGCTTCTTTTTGTTCTAATATTTTTCCTTCTCTATCTAATGTATCTGTTTTTACTCCTAGTTTTATTTCTGCTTCATATATTTTATCATGATTTATCAAATATTTAGATATCTTAGTTCCTTTTCCGTATAAGTAAAGGAAGAACTCCGGTTGCCAAAGGGTCCAGAGTTCCTGTATGTCCTACTTTTTCTTTTAAAACTTTTTTTACCACATTTACGATATCATGTGAAGTATAGTCTTGTGACTTATTTACAATTAAAATTCCATCCATTCTTAATATTATTCCTTATTTTATTATTGCGTATAATTTGAAAAAGAATTAGTATATTGCTAGGCAAACAAGATTGAAATTAATGAGGCGTGCTCTTGCACGTTGATTTAATTTCAATTGAAGTTTAACGACGCAAGATGCTGATTATCTTTCAAATTATTTTAAAAATATTTTTGTTCTCTCAATAATCTTTTCTTTTGCTTGTTCTAAATTATATGGTAATGTGCAACCTGCTGCTCTAATATGTCCTCCTCCACTGAATATAGAACAAACTTCTGAAACATTTACATAATTATTTGAACGAAGTGATGCCTTAAATCCCTTTTCTGTCTCTCTAATAAATATTGATACTTCTACACCTTCTAAATCTCTTCCTATTTCAACTAATCCCTCATGGTCTCCTGCTTCTGCTTTTGTCTTTTCTTCGTCTTCAATCGTCATATATGTAAATGCGATTTTACCATTTTCAAAAAATTCCATTCTATTTAAGGCAAGTTTTCTTAACTCAAAATTTGCCATAGTCTTTATTTGTAACACTCTTTTATATATTTCTGGTACATTTACGCCTAATCTTATTAAATTTGCTGTGAATTCAAATGTTTCTGTTGATACTCCTTCATATTTGAATCCGCCAGTATCTGTTATTATACCTGCTAATATACAAGTTCCAATATCTTTATTTATCTCTATACCCATACTTGAAAAAACTACTATTAAAATTTGGGCACATGCTGGAGCTACTGGGTCAACATAGTTATAATCTGCAAACATTGCATTTGTTCCATGGTGGTCTATTGAGATTTTTGTTTTTGCTGTATCATACCATGGATTAAAACCTTCTAATCTTTTGGTATCTGTACAGTCTAAAGAAATTCCTAAATCATATTGTATATCGTTTCTGCTTTCTTTTTTTATCTCATCTGCACATGGTAAAAATTCAAAAGTTCTTGGCATTTCTGGTATAACTACATCTACTTCTTTTCCCATTTTCTTTAGTGCTTGGTACATAGCAAGTGAACTCCCCACTGCATCACCGTCTGGTGACTCGTGAGTAAGTATCACTACTGTTTTTGCCTTTTCTATCTCTTCTTTAATTTTATCTAAAGTCATATTTTACCTCTTTAAAAATTAATCTTTATTTTGTGGAATAATTTCTTTTAGTATTTGATCAATTTTAGCTCCATATTCCATAGAATCATCTAATACAAATATAATCTCTGGGGTAATTCTTAGGTTTATTCTTTTTGCAATTTCTGTTCTAATAAATCCAGAAGATTTCTTTAAGTTTGCAAGAGTATCTTTTACATTCTTTGAATTTAATATGCTTACATATACTTTTGCATATTTCAAATCTGGTGTAATCTTTGCTCTTGTTACACTTATTAATCCTGTTATTTTTGGATTATTTAATTCATAGTTAATTATATTACTGATTTCCTTTTTTAATTCCTCGTCTATTCTTCCAAGACGGTTACTATTTTTATTTGCCATCCTTTGATTTCTCTCCTTCGTATTTTTCTTTAAGAGTGGCATATCTATGCATTAATAAACTTTGTCTTACTCTTTGCATATGTGCTAATTGTATCTCTTCTTGATTTACTCCTTCTCTTATTTGACTTTGAAAAGCTTTTCTCACTTCACTCATTGACATGTTTATGCCTCCATTCTCAATTTTCAACAAGAATTAGTAGATTGCCAGGCAGACAAAATTGAAATCAATGAGGCGTACTTATGTACGTTGATTTGATTTCAATTGAAGTCTAACGCCGCAAGCTGCTGATTATCGTTGAAAATTACTTTTTTACTTCTTCCATTATATATACTTCGAGTGTATCTCCTTCTTTTATATCATTGAAGTTCTCTATTTGTAGTCCACATTCATATCCTGATACTACTTCTTTTGCATCATCTTTAAATCTCTTTAATGATGCTAGTTTTCCATCATGTATTACTACATTCTCTCTTATTACTCTAACTCCTGCATTTCTTGTTATCTTTCCATCTAATACGTAGCATCCTGCAATTGTTCCTAAGCTACTAACTTTAAATGTTTGTCTTATTTCTGCATTTCCTATTACTTTTTCTTCAAATGTTGGATCTAACATTCCTTTCATTGCTGCTTCTACATCTTCAATTGCTTTATATATTACAGAATATTGTTTTATTTCTATCTCTTCTTTTGCTGCCATTTCTTTTGCTATTGGTTCTGGTCTTACATTAAAGGCTATTATTATAGCATTAGCAACTTTTGCAAGTGTTACATCTGATTCTGTAACTCCACCAACATTAGAGTGTATTACTTTTACCTTTACTTCTTCATTAGAAATTTTCTCTAGGCTTGTTGTTACTGCTTCTACTGAACCTTGAACATCTGCTTTTACAATTAAGTTTAATTGTTTTAATTTGTTTTTCTCTATTTGAGAGAATAAGTCATTTAAGCTTAAACTTGACATTGCATTAATTGATTTTTCTCTTTCTTGACGTTTTCTCTTTTCTATTAAATGTTTAGCTGTTTTTTCATCTTCTACTTCGTAGAAAATTTCTCCGGCCTCTGGTACTTCTGTTAATCCTATTACTTCTACTGGTGTTGATGGTCCTGCTTTCTTAACTTTCTTTCCTCTATCATTTACCATTGCTCTAATTCTACCTATAACAGAACCTACAACAATTGTATCTCCTACATCTAATGTTCCACGTTGTACAAGCATTGACGCTATTGGTCCTCTTGTCTTATCAAGTCTTGCTTCTATTACACCACCTTTAGACTGTTTATCTGGGTTTGCTTTTAACTCTTGGACATCTGCAACAAGTAATACCATCTCAAGTAGTCCTTCAATATTAATTCTTTTTTTAGCAGATATTTCAACAAATACAGTATTTCCTCCCCATTCTTCTGGAACAAGTTCATATTTCATTAACTCTTGTTTTACTTTTTCTGGGTTTGCACCTTCTACGTCTATTTTATTGATTGCAACTATTATTGGGATATTTGCATTTTTAGCATGGTTTATTGCTTCTACTGTTTGAGGCATTACTCCATCATTTGCTGCAACTACAAGTATTGCTATATCTGTAACTTGAGCACCTCTTGCACGCATGCTTGTAAAAGCTTCGTGTCCTGGTGTGTCTAAGAAAGTTATTTCTCTTCCATTTACTTCTACTTTATATGCACCTATATGTTGTGTAATTCCTCCTGCTTCTCCTTCTATTACATTTGTTGACCTAACTGCATCTAGTAATGAAGTTTTTCCATGGTCTACGTGACCCATAACTACTATTACTGGTGGTCTTGGTTTTAAATCTTCTTCTTTATCTTCTGAATCATCAAATAGTATGTCTTCTTCTGTTACAATTTCTTTCTTTATTGCTGTTATTCCAAATTCTTGTGCTATTAAGAATGCTGTATCAAAATCTATTTCATTATTTAATGTTGCCATTATTCCATAGTCAAGTAATTTCTTGATTATATCTCCTGTTGTCTTTTTCATTTCTTGAGCTAAATCCTTTACTGTTATTGATTCTGGAATAGTTATTTCTGTCAATTTGAATATTTTTTGTTTTGTTCTTTCTTCATCTGGATTATTTCTCTTTTTACCTTTTTTACCTCTGACTGTTGTTAAATCATAATAATCTAACATGCCACCTTCTAAATTATCAAACATATTTGATAATTTATTTTCTTGTTTTAGATTTTTAAGTTTTCCACTATCAAATCCTTCATCTCTTCTTGATTTAGCATTTTTTCTTTGTCTATTTTCATCTGACATGTTTTTATTATTTTTTTGCTTTGTAACACTTCTATTGTATTCTCTTGTAGTTTCTTTTTCTCCTAGTTCTTGTGCCATTATATTTTTAATGTTTTTCTCTATACCTTTTTCGTCTAGGCTTCTTCTTTGATTATTATTTCTGAAGTTTCCTCCATTATTATTTTGTCTATTTCTGTCATTATTATAACCTGAATTATTTCTATTTTGGAATCTATTGTTGTTTCTATCATATCCACCTTGGCGATTTTCATTGTTATTTCTATTAAAATTATTTTGGCGTTGGTTATTATTATCTCTATTTCCAAAATTTCTTTGACGATTTCCATTATTGTTGTAGCCTTGATTATTCCTATTTTGGAATCTATTGTTGTTTCTATCATAT
>CASTFX010000038.1 GCA_949448405.1 uncultured Clostridia bacterium | reverse complement strand
GATGTTAGTGGATGGACATTATCTGAGAAAGGCGAGAGAATGCCTTTGGGTTGGGGTAATGCAAGCTATAGTAGAGGATATTCAGTAGTATATATAGCATTAGCTCAAGAAGCAATGAATGCTCAAGCAAACTTAGAAAAATGCCAAAAAATTATACTAGAAGCGAAAATATATGCGGATGACCCAGTTAAACAAGAAGAGATTTATAGAAAAGCATTAGCTGTCCAACCAATAAATATAGATGCTTGGTATGGTTTATATAATACTTACCTAGCAAATTCAGCAAAAACAGAAGATGATTTTTATTACTTAGCAGAAGAAATGGCGGAAGCTTTAAAATATTTCCCATTACCAATGTATCATTTAACAAATTTAATTAAACCTAAGTTGGTAAGTATTGAAAATTCTTATAGATTTACACTTTTACAAACAAGAATTTTAAATGAAGCAAAAAACACTCCTAATAATACAGCAGATAGTTATATAGTATATCAACCATCACTTACAAGACTAGAAGCCAACCATATACTTGGAACATTAGATACAACAATTGCAACCTTCTCATTTGATGGAGAAGATGCAAATAAAATTGTACTTGCAAGTCGTTTTGATGGAAATGGAGTTCGTTGGGATTATTGTATAGATGGAAATCCAACAGGTGGACTAGAACATTGGAATGAAGTTGCATTTGATGGAAGTGAAGAACATAAATGGTTATTAACCCCAGAAGAAATTGCATCAATTACAGCTGAAAATGATATATATATTCATATAGTTGGTGTAAATTATAGTGAAGAAAATTTATATAAAATAGACATTAAAGAATCAGCAGGACTTCCAAGTACATTATATGCAAATGATTGGGAAAACAAATTAATAGCAGCTACTCCAGTAATGATGTGGAAACTAAATGAAAATGATCCATGGACATTGTATAGTGAAGCAGAGCCTGATTTATCAGGGGATAAATCAGTAACAGTAAAAGTTGCTGCAACAGGAACATATTTAGAAAGTAAAACAGAAAATACATATAATTTTACTGCAAATACAGATCCAGATACAAGAAAATATATTTCAATTAATCATATTGCTCTTAACAGCTTCTCAACAGAAGCTGCTGCACAAGGACGATATGCAAGAAATGCAATTGATGGTAACTTAAATACAAGTTGGCACTCAAATTGGAATGGAAATGACCCAGATAAATTTATAGTATTCAAATTTGATGAAGTTAAGAATTTAACAGCATTAGAATATTTTCCAGCTCCAGGTGGAAATGGAAAAATTTTGAGTGCACAAGTATTAGTAAGTCTTGATGGGGAAGAGTGGACAGAAGTAGTATCAGGTACAAATTGGACTTATGCAAACACAGATGATGTTAGTACTAAAGTAGTTGATTTTGATCCAGTTAGAGCATTATATGTTAAAATAGTAGGAAAACAAACACAAAACAGTTTTATTACAGCAAAAATGTTTAATTTCTATGAGAATACTACTGTAAGAATTGTAGGAACATTCTCATTTGATGGAAGTAATGCTAAAAAAATAATTATAGATAATGATTTTAAAGACCAAAATTGGCAGTATAGTTTAGATGGAGGAGCTACTTGGAAGAATGGTAGTGGTAATGAACATCTATTAACAGATATAGAGGCAAATCAAATTACATCAGAAAATCAAATAAAAATTAAATTTGAAGGAAACTCTATAGAATATACGATTAAGATTAAAAAAATGGATACACCTATAATTACAGCTTACTTAAATGACTTAGAAAATAGATTGATAGGAGTAAATAATAAAAATGGACTTGAATGGGAAATTGAAGGTACAAATACTTGGACTGATTATTCAGAACAAGAACCAGTAGTAGAAGGAGATAAGAAACTATATGTTAGAACAAAAGCTACTTCAAACTTTACAGCAAGTGATGCAGTAGAATATCAATTTGCAGAAGATGTAAATACACCAAAAGAGACATATATACCAATATCACATTTGTCAATACATTCGTTTTCAAGTCAATCAATAGATGACACTAGACCATTCTACGCACCAAATGCAATAGATGGAAATATTAATACATTATGGCATACTGATTTTAGATATTCAATACAAGGAACAAGAGCTTATATTACTATAAAACTTGATAGTAACAAATATGTATCAGCATTAGAATATGTATCAAAGAAGTATAGAGATGTGGATCCTTGTTTAATAAAAAATGCTTATGTATATGTAAGTGAAAATGGTGAAGATTGGATTGAAGCAGGAAGACTAGAGAATGCAGGTGAAGATGAAGAATTAAAGAAAATTAGATTTAACGAAAGTGTGTCAGGGCAATATGTAAAAATAGAACTTGAAGGATATGGAATATTTGCTTCATTAGCAATGGTAAATCTATATGAAGATACAACAGTTAAAAAAGTAGGTTCATTCTCATTTGATGGTGAAGAAGCTAATAAAATAGTCTTAACAGAAGAATTTAAAGGGTCAAATTGGGAATATAGTTTAGATGGTGGAAATACATGGAAACGTGGAACAGCAGATACACATGTATTAACAACAGAAGAAGTAGAACAAATAAATGGCGATAATAAAATAAAAATAAAAATCAATAACATTGAGTATATAATAAATATTCAAAAATCTAGTGCACCTGTAATTACAGCATATTTAAATGACTTAGAAAATAGATTGATTGGTATGAGCAATGCAGATAATCTAGAATGGAGAATTGAAGGTACAAATACTTGGACTGATTATTCAGAACAAGAACCAATAGTAGAAGGAGATTCAAAACTTTTAATTAGACAAAAAGCAAGAAATTCATTTGCAGCAAGTGGAACAGTAGAATTTAACTTTACAGCTGATAATCAAGCAGATACAAGGAAATATGTACCAATATCACAATTATCAGTAGAAAGATTTTCAGCAGAGGATAAAGGACAAAATGGTGCAGCAGCAAATGCAATAGATGGAAATTATAATACAAGATGGTTAAATTCATCAGCTGGTACAGATAATGAAAAATATATAATAATAAAATTTGATACAGCAATTTATTTAAGTGCGATGGATTATGTTCCACATAGTGAAAATGGAAAAATACTTTCTGGAACAATTGAAGGAAGTATGGATGGAGAGAACTTTACAGAGATTGCACAAATATCAGGATGGGCAAATAACCAAAATACAAAAACAATTGATTTTGATGAATCAGTTAAAGTAAGATATGTAAAAATAACTGGTGTTGAAACTTCTTATACAGGTGCTAAAAGACACATTGGAGCTAGAATGTTTAACTTCTATGAAGATACAACAAAAAAAGAAGTAGTCATTCCAACTGCAGAAATAGGATATAGCACAACTGAGAAAACAAATCAGGATGTAGTAGCAACATTAATAAATCCAAGCACAGAAATAACAGTATTAAACAATAATGGAAGTAAATCATATACATTTACAGAAAATGGAAGCTTTACTTTTGAATTTGAAGATGGAGAAGGAAATAAAGGAAAAGCGATAGCAACAGTAGATTGGATATGTAAAACATTACCAGAAGCAATACTTGAGTATGATATACAGAATCCAACAAATCAAGACGTAACAGTAACAGTTAAATTTAAAGTAAATGGAGAATTTAATG
The DNA here is from genome assembly GCA_949448405.1 of uncultured Clostridia bacterium. Taxonomy (GTDB): domain Bacteria; phylum Bacillota; class Clostridia; order TANB77; family CAG-508; genus JAAWPK01. The sequence continues at coordinate 6,570 of CASTFX010000038.1, read as the reverse complement.
AAAATGTAACAATACTAAATAATGATGGAAGTAATCAACATACATTTACAGAAAATGGAGAATTTGTATTCAACTTTAGAGGACCTTATGGAAATGAAGGTTCAGTAACTGCAAAGGTAGACTGGATATGTAAAACATTACCAGAAGCAATATTTGAATATGATATAAATGAAACAACTAATATGCCAGTAACAGTAACAGTTAAATTTAAAGTAAATGGAGAATTTAATGAGAATGTAACAATACTAAATAATGACGGAAGTAACCAACATACATTTACAGAAAATGGAGAATTTACATTTAATTTTAGAGGACCTTATGGAAATGAAGGTCAAGCAACAGCAAAAGTTACTTGGATTGATAAGACAATTCCAAAAGCTACTATAAGATATGATATTACAGAAAAAACAAATAGAAATGTAGTAGCTACATTGGATAAAGGAGATCAAAACTTAACAATAACAAATAATAATGGAGCAGATACATATACATTCACAGAAAATGGAGAATTTACATTTGAGTTTACAAATGAACTTGGAAATAAAGGAACAGCAACAGCAACTGTAAATTGGATAGATAAAAGGGTTCCAAATGGTACAATTTCATATAATATAACAGAAGCAACAAATCAACCAGTAATAGCAACAATAAGTTTTGACAAAGAGAATGTAACAATAACAAATAATGATGGAAGTAACCAACGTACATTTACAGATAATGAAGAATTTATTTTTGAATTTATAGATGACGCAGGCAATAGAGGAAGCAAGGCAGCAACTGTAAATTGGATAGATAAAACATTACCAGTAGCAAGAATAACATATAGTACAACAGAACTAACAAATAGAGATGTAGTAGCAACAATAGAATTTGACAAAGAAAATGTTACAGTAGAGGGAGGAAACACACATACATTTACAGAAAATGGAGAATATGAATTTAAGTTTATAGGACCAGCTGGAAACTCTGGAGTTGCAAAAGCGGAGGTTACTTGGATAGATAAAGTAGCACCAGAACCACTATTAGTTTATAGTACAATATTACCAACAAATAATAATGTAACTGCAGTAGTAGTTTTTGAAAATGAAGCAGAAGGTGACGTAATAATAACAAACAATAATGGAAAAAACTCATATATATTTGAGGAAAATGGAAACTTTACATTTGAATTTTCTGATAGAGCAGGAAATACAGGAAGAGTAACAGCAACAGTAAATTGTATAGACAAAACAGCTCCAACAGCAACAGTTTCATATAGTATTGTAGGATTAACAAATCAAAATGTAGTAGCTACTTTAGATAATATTAGTGAAGAAATAATAGTAACAAACAATAATGGAAACACTTCATATACATTTACAGAAAATGGAAGTTTTACATTTGAATTTGAAGATAGAGTAGGAAATAAAGGAACAGCAACAGCAACTGTAAATTGGATAGACAAGAGATTACCAGTAGCAAGAATAACATATAGTACAACAAAACTAACAAATAAAGATGTAGTAGCAACAATAGAATTTGATAAAGAAAATGTTACAGTAGAAGGAGGAAATACACACACATTTACAGAAAATGGAGAGTATACATTTGAATATGTGGATAGAGCAGGAAATACAGGAATGATGGCAGCAAGTGTAAATTGGATAGACAAGAGATTACCAGTAGCAAAAATAACATATAGTACAACAGAACCAACAAATAAAGATGTAGTGGCAACAATAGAATTTGACAAAGAAAATGTTACAGTAGAAGGAGGAAATACACATACATTTACAGAAAATGGAGAATATACATTCAGATATGTAGATAGAGCAGGAAATACAGGAGTAGCAATAGCAAATGTAAATTGTATAGACAAAACAGCTCCAACAGCTCAAATAAAATATAATATTACAGGACCAACAAATACAGCTGTTACAGCTACAATAGTAAATGCAAGTGAAGAAATAAGAATAACAAACAATGGTGGAAAGAATACTTATACATTTACAGTAAATGGAAGCTTTACATTTGAATTTGTAGATAAAGCAGGAAATAAAGGAACAGCAACTGCAACAGTAGACTGGATAGTAAAAGAAGACGAAGTTATATTTAACTCTGAAGAATATAATATCAAAGATGGATATATTTCTGAGATTAGAGCAGGTATATCAAGAACAGGAATGAAAGAGATACCATGTACAACAGTTAAAGAGTTTAAAGCAAATATAAAAACTAACCAAGAATTAACATTTATAGACAAAGATGGAAATAAGGTAGATGACGAAGCAATTGTAACAACTGGAATGACAGTAAAAGTTGGAAATGATAATCAATATACTCTTATAGTTAAAGGAGATATTGATGGAAATGGAAAACTAAGTATCGGTGATTATGCAAAAATGAAGTTACATTACGTAAAAATAAAGAAATTAACAGATCTTGAACTCAAAGCTGCAGATATTAACTATGATAATAAGTTTTCAATAGGCGATATAGCAAAAACAAAATTAGTATTAATAGGACTATCAGAAAAGATATAAGAAAAGTGATTTTGTGACATACGCATAAATACTTTGAAATTGGCATAGTCTAAGGCAAATAAATTGTTCCTCAGTTTTAAACCTGAGGAACAATTATTAATAGAAATTACTTGCAATTAAATAAAAAATGAATTATAATTAAAAAAATGAATAAAATAATGAAGAAAAGGAAGGAAAAAACATGAAAAAGTTAACAATTTTTACTGCAATATTATTATCAATAGTATGTATTATGACTAGCGTATATGCTGCTGAAAGTTTTAATATAACTCAGAGAATAGAAAAAGATGAGTTTAATAAAAATGAAGAAGTTAAAGTTGAATTTGACTTAAGTAGTATGCAAGTTGGTGAAGGAATAATCAGCATTGGAGCAACATTAGAATATGATAAAGATAGTTTAACAGTTATAAGCACAGAAGGACAAAATGGATGGAAAATGACATACAATGATGCAGAAGGGATAATGCTTATAGAGCATGATAACCTTATAAAAGATAATGGTCCCCTTTTTAAAGTTACTTTTAAAATAAAAGAAAACAGTAAACCAAGTGTTACAATAAAATTGAAAGATATTACAGCAGCTGGAGCAGGTGACGAAATTTCAGTAGTAAATGTACAAAAGACTATAACAATAAAGACAGAAGATAATAATGGCAATGGTGGAAATAATCCTGGTGATAATAATAATGGTAACAACAATAATAATGGAAGCAGTAATAACGGAAGTAATAACAATGGAGGAAGCAGTAACAATAATGGAAGTAACAACAACTCTAATGGAAGCAACAGCTCAAATATTGGTAATAATAAACCTGGAAGCACAACAGATGGAAACAAAAATAATGGTGTTAAAATTCCTCAAGCAGGAGAAAACAATACAGTATTTTTCGTTTTAATAGGAGCAGCTACAGTATCAGCAATAATCTTTTTTGTAAAAGCAAAAATGACTAGTAAATCTCAAAAATAATTTATATATAAAAAAGATAAATGATAACTAGAAGTTAGTAGAACTAATTTCTAGTTATTTTTTTGTGTTAATATTAGGACAAAGTAGTAATAAAATTTCTTTAAATTAATAAAATTAAGTAAGTTACTTAGTCTTTGCGGATTAATTATAAAGTTTCAAGAGGTCTGCAAATATTTGAATTAGAGAGGTAAGACTATTTTGAATGAAAAAAATAATATAAAAGAATATTTATTAAACACAGAAAATCTATATCAAATAAAAGTAGGAGATATTATTGTAGAAATGAAATATACAAAAAATAATAAAATATTTAATGAATGTATGCTGAATATTCTAAAAAGAAAAATATGAGTAGAATAGTTTTAGAAATTATACATGAAGAAGTATGGAGGGAAAGCATTGGCTGGAAGAAAATCAAAGTATTCATATATAGATAATAATGACATAAACAATAGAATTTGGTCTGCTGCTTTATATGTAAGACTTTCTCAAGAGGATGAAGATACAGGGAAAGAAAAGATGGAAAGCAATAGTGTAACTAATCAAAGAGCACTATTAAATGAATTTGCTAATTCACATGATGATTTAGTAGTGTATGACACTTATATTGATGATGGATTTACTGGAACAGATTTTAATAGACCAGCTTTTCAAAGACTACTTGAAGATATGAAAAAATGTAAGATTAACTGTATTATTGTAAAAGATTTATCTAGACTTGGAAGAAATTATATAGAAGTTGGAAATTACATAGAGCAAGTTTTTCCATTGTTTAATATAAGATTTATAGCTATTAATGATTTTGTAGATAGTTTTAAAAATCCTTCTAGTACAAATACAATTTTGGTACCATTCAAAAATTTAATAAATGATGAGTATTCACGTGATACCTCAATTAAAATTAGGACAGCTTTAAATGGAAAAAGGAAGAAAGGAGAATTTATAGGAGCATTTCCAGCTTATGGATATATTAAAGATCCAAAAGACAAGCATAAGCTAATAGTGGATAAGGAAGCGTCCGAAGTAGTGAAGAAAATTTTTGAATGGAAGGTAAACGAAGGATTAGGGAATTTAAGCATATGTCATAGATTAAATGATATTGGAATTTTAAATCCAACAGGATACAAAAAGAAAATGTTAAAACAAAATTATAATAATGCAAAAACTTTCAAAGAAGATTATTCATGGGGACCATCTACTGTTAGAAATATTCTAAAAAATGATATTTATATAGGGAATATAACTCAAGGTAAAAGGAGAGTTAAAAGTTATAAAATTCATAAGGTAGAACAAGTGAAAGATAGTGAATGGATTACAGTGGAAAATATGCATGAACCCATTATAGATAAAGTTATATTTGAAAAGGCACAAGATATGAGAAAAGTTGATACTAGAGTACAAAGTAATGGAAGTTTAAGTATTTGGGCAGGGGTTTTAAAATGTGCAGACTGTGGCAGAGCAATGCATAAAAAATACTGTAAGAACAAAAGTGGGAAATCCTATGAATATTATATATGTGGTACTTATAGAAAAAAATCAGACAAACTATGCACAAAACATACTATAAAAATAGAAGAACTGCAAAATGCAGTATTAGGTGCTATCAAATTACATATAAAGTTATTTTCAGATATAGAAAAACTAATAAATCAATTAGACAAAACTAATACAAAAAAGTTAGCAAAAGAAAATATTGATAATATAAAATTGACAAATGAAAAAGAGATAGAGAGAATAAACAATTTAAAAATGGGATTATATGAAGACTGGAAAAATGACTATATAACAAAAGATGAATATTTAGAATATAAACAAAAATACGATAAAGATGCTAAAAGAATAAAAGAAATTATTTCTAATTTAGATAGGCAGAAAGAAAATAGGGAATATGCTATAAAAGAAAATAATTTATGGATACAAAATTTTAAAGACAACAAAAATATTGAAGAGTTAGATAGAGATATTATAACAGAACTTATTGACTACATAGAAGTACATGAAGACAAAAAAATAACAATACATTTTAAATTTTTAGAAGAGAGAGAAAAGGTATAAGAGTATATAGAAAATTAATACTAATCTATATACTCTTATATTTTTTATTCAATTTTTCCACAAGCAATTTTAGTCCCGGAATTTCCGGCTTGGCTGAGTTGTAAAGTCATCAGGCATATCATGTATTATGATTACTTTTCCAATAATATCTTGAATTTTAAATTTGTTTAGTAAAACACTCATATATGCATATCCATTACTTTCAATTAAAGGAGGCAAATCTCCAGAATGATAAGGATGAGGATGATTATTAGGATTATAATGTGTTTTGGCATTTGAAAATTCATCTTCTGAATTTCCAGTACATGAAGTTCCGACTATGAATATGGAAACCAAAAAATCTTCCGTTTGTGATTATCTTTTGATTTTGGTAATCCGGTGATTTTAGCTGTCAATAGCACTCCATTTGAAACTTCCTTGAAAGTAACTAAACCATCTATTTTTGGGAATTTCTTACCGCCTTTTATATGAGCTTTAGCTCTGTTAAGAAACATATAATGCACCTCTAATTCAATACGTATTAGTAACATAATATTACAAAAGCAAATAAAATGTTAATGTAGGGAGGTCATTATGAGTAAAGAACGATATAATAGGCAAAAGGTATATGATTATGCAAAGAAGTGGGCTTATTCTAGAAATCCACAGTACTACAATTATGACCCAGTAGGTGGAGATTGTACTAATTTTGCATCTCAATGCATTCTAGCAGGTTGTAATCAAATGAATTATAATAAAAACAATGGTTGGTATTATATAAACGGAAATAATAAATCTCCATCATGGACAGGAGTGGAATTCTTATATAAATTTTTAATATCTAATAAAGGCGAGGGACCATATGGAGAACAAACAACAATAGATAAATTAAGTATAGGAGACATTATCCAATTAAACTTTGATGGAGAAAAATATTCACATAGTCTTGTAGTTGTACAAAATTCTAAAGATTTATATAATACATTAGTTGCAACACATACATTTGATACTTTTGGAAAAAAAGTATCAGACTATGCTTACTATGAC
>CASTFX010000037.1 GCA_949448405.1 uncultured Clostridia bacterium | reverse complement strand
GTTTGTGTTATATAGTGAAAGTGTTAATATTCATATATACAAAAAAAGCTTATTAATATCATTAGGTGTTTTAATACTAAGTATGATTTATTGTATATTCTTTGGAGACTTAAGCCAAACTCATTTGACTACATATGCTGGAAGAGTATCAGATATATCAACTAATTTTTTTGGAGGAAATTATAGAATATCTGGTTTTGCACAGGATCCAAACTATTCTAGTATATTTTTTATGATAGGAATTATAACTACTGTATACTTTTATAAAAAGGAACATAAACCATATTTATTAATATATATTATTCCTTTAATAGTGTTTTATTGCTTCTCTGCATCAAAGACTATTTTAGTAGCAACGATTATTGCAATATTATATATTTTATTACCGAAAAGAATAAAAAAGATTTCAAATATTATATTAGTGTTATCAGTTATAGTTATTCCAATTATAATTGTATTTTTTAATATTAAAATATTTGAAAATAATATAAGTATGTCACAAAGATTTGTATTTTGGTCATTTGCTAAAGAGTTATTTTTAAAAAGTCCAATAATAGGAAGCGGACTTACAGCATTTAGGTCATATTTTTTAGAAAGTGCTGCTACATCATGGTATGTTCAATGTCATAGTACAATATTTCAGATTTTGTCAGAAAATGGACTAATAAGTTTAATGATATTTGCTAATATTTTATATACTAATTTGAAAAGTGATAGTAAATATATCTCTATATTAACACTGATATATACAATTTTTATGGTAAACACAGAAACCTTATACCATATGTATTCAATATTTATAATTGGAATAGTACCAATTATATTAGAAAGTATGAAAATAGTACTAGTTGATGGAGAAAATAAAAACAAAAAAAAAACAGGGGTAATATTTCTGGTAAATTCATTGTGTAACGGAGGAGCTGAAAGAGTCGTTGTAAATATGGCAAATGAATACTCAAAAAATAATGTTGTATATATAATGACTCTATATGACGAAAAAACATATAAGATAAATGAAAGTATAAACATAATTTCATTATATAACAAAAAGCTAAGTAAATTAGAAAAAATATATAAAATGCCTATGATAATAAATAAAGTTAATAAGACTATAAATGAAATAGAAGAGAAATGTGATATAAAATTAATAACTTCACATCTTATATATTCAAATTTAATATCAAAATTATCAAGATATAGAGAGAAAATCATAAATGTAATACATGTTTCTTACAAAGTATACGATACCAGATTTCATTATATTTTTAAAAAAAGTTTACAATTGTTGTATAATCATACACCAATAGTCACAGTTTCTAAAGGATGTGAAGATGAGCTAATAAATGTATATAAGGTTAAACCACTATACATAGAAACTATATACAATCCAATAAATTTTGCGGAAATACAAAAACTTTCACAAGAAAGTTGGGAGGGAAAAGAGCCATTTATATTATTTACAGGACGACTAGACAAGCCTAAAAGACCAGAGGTGTTATTAGAAGCGTTTTATCAAGGAAAGTTTTATCAAAACTATCAATTATATATAATTGGTGTTGGACCATATGAGCAAATGCTGAAGAATAAAATTAATCAGTATAATCTTGAAGATAAAGTAGTACTTGCAGGATGGCAAAACAATGTCTTTAAATTTATGAAGAATGCAAAACTTTTTGTTAATTGTTCTAGAAATGAAGCATTTCCAATGACTATAATTGAGGCTCTATCCTGTGATTGTCCAGTAGTTAGTTTTGATATTGATTATGGACCAAATGAAATTCTAATAAATGATTTAAGTGGGTATTTGGCAGAAAATAACAATATTGATTCAATGATTAAAGTGATGAAATTAGCTTTAGTTGAATACCCTAAAAATCTACAAAAATATGTAGAGCAATTTGATGTAAAGGTAGTTAATGATAAGTATATTAAAATATATAATAAAATAAGAAGAATATCAAAAAATGAAATAATATAAAATAAAATCTTGTAATAACGAAATATAAAAATAGGATAAGAAAGGAGACAAAATGAACGAAGAATTAATATCAATAGTTATTCCAACATATAAAAGACCAAAAGAATTGGATAGAGCAATAAAAAGTGTAATAAATCAAACATATAAAAATTTGGAGATAATAGTAATAGATGATAACTGTAAATTTCCAGATGTTAGGCAAGAAACTGAAAATGTAATTTCCAAATATTCTAACGTAATATATATAAAAAATAGTGAGAACTTAGGAGGATCGGGGGCAAGAAATGTAGGAATAAATATTGCAAAAGGAGACTATATAGCATTTCTTGATGATGATGATGAATTTTTACCAGACAAAATAGAGAAACAAAAAAAGTTATATGATCAATTAGATAAAGAAGGAAAGAATGTAGGGATAATATATTGCTACGCAAACATGATTAGAAATGGTAAAATAGTAAAAATATCCAAGAAGGACTTACAGGGAATACCACTTGCAGAACATATGATAGAATGTATTGCAGCTACTTCATGGTGGTTATGTAAGAAGAAGGTATTGAAAAAGATTGGATGTTTTGACAGTATGTCAAGTCATCAAGACGCAGGTTTGATACTTAAATTACTAGCAAATGGATATGAAGTCTATAGAGTTCCAGAAGTGCTATTAAATTATTACATTCATGATAGTGAAGATAGAATTACAAAAATTAATCAAGAATATATCAATACAGAAATGAATTATAGAGAAGTATGTAGAAGAGAATATTCAAAAATAGAAGATAAGAAAAAAGAAAAAGAAGTGGAGTATAGTTTTAAAAGAAAATTATGTCTTCTCTATATAAAAACAAAAGAATATGAAAAAGCAAAAGAAGAATTAAAAGAAATGCATAAATTATTTCCATTTAGATTAGAAAATATAAAATCATTTATTAGATTTTTAATAAAGAAATAAAGAAACAGGAGGATATTATGAAAATAGCAATAGCTGGAACAGGATATGTAGGATTATCTCTAGCAACTTTACTAAGCCAAAGAAATGAAGTTGTAGCACTTGATATTATACAAGAGAAGATAGATATGATAAACAATAAAGTATCACCAATTCAAGATGATGAAATACAGGAATTTTTTGATACAAAAAAATTAAATCTGAGAGCTACGTTAGATTATAAAGAGGCATTTATGAATGCTGAATTTATTATAATTAGTACACCAACTAATTATGATGATGAAAAAAACTATTTTGATACATCTTCAGTAGAGGACATTATCAAAAAAGTTATTAACATGAAAATCAATACTACAATGGTAGTAAAAAGTACAATACCAGTTGGATTTATTGATAATATAAAAAAGAAATATGGTATTAATAATATTATATTTTCACCAGAATTTCTGAGAGAAGGACATGCTTTATATGATAATTTGTATCCTTCAAGAATAATTATAGGAGAAAAATCAGAAAGAGCAGAAGAATTTGCTAGATTACTAAAAGAAGCTGCATTATCCAAAGATATAGAAATAAGATTTATGAATTCAACAGAAGCAGAAGCAGTAAAATTATTTGCGAATACATATTTAGCTTTGAGAGTAGCATATTTCAACGAACTAGATACATATGCAGCAATGAAAGGACTTAATACAAAGGACATTATCGAAGGTGTATGCCTTGATCCTCGAATAGGAGCTCATTATAATAATCCATCATTTGGATATGGAGGATATTGCTTACCTAAAGATACAAAGCAATTAAAAGCTAATTATAAAGATATTCCGGAAAATCTAATTAGTGCAATTGTTGAAAGTAATAGGACAAGAAAAGATTTTATAGCACAGCAAATAATTAGTAAAAGACCAAAAACAGTAGGAATATATCGATTAACCATGAAAAGTGGTTCAGATAATTTTAGATCAAGTGCTATACAAGGAATTATGAAACGAATTAAAGCACAGGGAATAGAAGTTATAGTATATGAACCTACATTAAAAGAGAATGAATTTTTCAATAGTAAAGTTGAAAAAGACTTAGTTGAATTTAAAAAGAATAGCGATGTAATAGTCGTAAATAGAGAGAACCAAGAATTATCAGATGTTAAAGATAAAATATATACAAGAGATTTATTTTTTAGAGATTAATAATAAAAATGCTGTTAAACAGAAAGAGTGAGATTAATAATGAAAGAGTTTTTTAGTAAATTTATTGGATTTTCAGTAGGACCAGTTATCGGAGCGATTATTGGTTTTATTACTGTTCCAGTAACTTCATATTTAATAGCACCTGACCAATTTGGACTAGCTAGTATGTTCAATTTAGCTAATACTATATTGACATTATTAGTTTTAATAGGAATAGACCAAGCATATATGAGAGAGTATAATGAATATGAAGATAAGGGAAAATTACTATTTAATTCTATGATTATGCCACTATTAAATACGATTTTTATTGCGGTAATTTTAGTGATATTCCGTGACTTTTGGGCAAATTTGTTATTTGATGATAGTACATTAGTAATGCCGATAATTTTATTAGCAATATGTAGTCCATTTTTCATTATAGAAAAATTTATGTTATTGTCTATAAGAATGGAAGAAAAAGCATTAAAATACTCAATTTGGAATATTGTATCAAAATCATTAAATTTATTATGTTTAGTACTTTTACTATTATGTTATAAAAGAAATTTTGAATCTGTTGTATATGCAACAATATTATCACAATTTATTGTTAGTATTTTATTATTTATTATTGGTAGAAAAAAAATTAAAATTTCAAAGAAAAGCATAGATAAAAAGCAGATAAATAGAATATTAAAATTTGGTTTACCACTTATACCAGCTACATTGATAGGATATGGACTAAATTCAATGGATACAGTATTTTTAAGAGTTATGACAGACTATACAGAAATAGGATACTATTCAATGGCATTAAAGATATCAAATCTATTAACATTAGTACAAACGAGTTTTACAACATTTTGGGCTCCAATTGCTTTTAAATGGAACTCTGAAAATGTAGAAAACAAAAGATTTGAGATAGTGGGACAAGGTATTACATTAGCAATGTCTATAATTTTGATTGTTATATTAATGTTAAAAGATTTAATACCGATATTAGTTAGTAAGGAGTATGCTCAAGTTATATATATATTGCCATTCTTGCTATTTTACCCAATTTTTTATACTATGAGTGAAACAACAACTTTGGGAATTTCATTTTCAAGAAAAACAGGATATAACATTGTTGTTTCAATAATATCAATGATAGTAAATGTTGTTTTAAATTATATTTTGATTTCATGGTATGGTGCAGTAGGTGCAGCAATTGCTACTGGAATATCATATTTAGTATTCTTTTGGACAAGAACAATTATATCAAGAAGGCTATGGTATAAATTCCCAATTCGCCATTTTATATTTGTAACAATTGCCTTAACTATAGTAGCATTATGCAATGTGATTATTAAAAACATATTTATTAGTGAGTGTATTAATGTTACTACAATGATAATTATTATTTTGAGGTATAAAGGATTTATGAAAGAACTAGTAAATTTAAGTCGCAAGAAAAAATATGTAATTGGGCTAATCTGCTTTGATACACAAAAAGAGCAGCTAAAGGATATGATTGAAAATGAGGAGATAGAAGTAATAGATTTAACTTATAAAGGAAAAATAAAAAAATTAGTATTTACTTTAATAAAGATGATGCAAATTGATATGTTATATCAAGGATACGGAGCACATAAAACAACTTTTCAGTTAAAAGTTGCAAAATTATATAGAAAAAAAGTAATTTGCCATTGGATAGGGACAGATATATTGATTGCAAGAAAGAAAAAAAATATAAAAACTGTACAAAATTATATTACATATAATTTAGCATGTTCGCCATTAATTCAAAGCGAATTAAAAGAGCTAGGAATTGAATCAGAGGAAGTTGCAATTCTCCCAGGAAAAATGAATAAGGAATATTCAAAGCTTCCTGATAAGCATAGGATACTTGCATATTTACCAGAACGTAAAGAGGAATTTTATGGAATTGAAGAAGTAAAATATGTAGCACAGAAATATTCTAATATAGAAATTTATATAGTAGGAAATAGTAATGACACAATACATTTAAAAAATGTTAAATTTCTTGGAAAAATACCATATAATGAACTAGTAGAATTATATGACAAAGTTACAATTTTGATGAGAATACCAAAACATGATGGCTTATCTCTAATGCTATTAGAAGCTCTAATTAAGGGAAAAGAAGTGCTATATTGTTATGATTTTCCGTTTACAAGACATATAGAAAGTAATGAAGATATAGATGTTGCAATGGAGGAGATACTTTCTAGGGAGCCATATTTTAATGAAGAAGGACATAATTATATTTTGGATAATTACAATATTGCTATAATTAAGAAAAAATTATATAGCATAATATATAAATTGATAGAAAATAAAGAGGACAATATAAGAGAAGAAGAGAATAATACATAATGTAAGGAGATAAGAAGTATGGAAAATCTTAATACTAAATATTTAATTATAGGAGCAGGAATTAGTGGTTTGTCATTTGCTAATGAAGTAAAAGATGATTATATTATTATCGAAAAGGAAAAAGAAGTTGGAGGATATTGCAGAACTATAAAAAAAGATGGGTATATTTGGGATTATGCAGGACACTTCTTTCACTTTAAAACTAATGAAATAAAAGATGAATTTGTAGAATATATAGGAAAACAAAATATAATCGAACAAGAGAAAAATACAAAGATTTATTATAAGGACAAATTGATAAATTATCCATTTCAAATGAATATACACGAATTAGAAAAACAGGAATTTATAGACTGTTTGTATGACTTATATAATAAAGAAGAAAAAGAAAATTATAACAATTTTTTGGAGATGTTATATGGAAAATTCGGAAAATCTATTGTAGAAAAATTTTTGAAACCATATAATGAAAAATTATATGCTTGTAACTTAGAAAATCTAGATAAAGATGCAATGGGAAGGTTTTTTCCATATGCTAATATAAAAGAGATAATAGATAATATGAAGAAAGAGCAACACAATTCTTACAATGATAGATTCTTATATCCAAAAGATGGGGCGCAAAGTTTTATAGATGCCATTTATGATAGATTAGAAAAAGAAAAGGTAATGTTAAATACAGAAATTAAGCAGATAAATGAAAATGAAAAGTATGTTATTACAAATAGAAATCAGAAAATAACATTTGAATATTTAATAAATACAATGCCATTCAATAAGTTCCTAGAATTATTAGAAAATAGTAAATATAAAAAATTAGAGAAAGAGCTTTCTTATAATCAAGTATTAGTTTTTAATTTGGGATTTAGAGAGAAGTCAATGAATAAAGAACACTGGATTTATGTCCCAGATAAAAATATTAATTTTTATAGAATAGGCTTTTATGATAATATATTGTCATCAGATAAACTTAGTATGTATATTGAAATAGGCTTTCCAAAAGAAGCCAAAATTAATGTAGAAGAGCAATTAAAGATGACATTGTACAATCTGGAAAAGATGGGAGTTACAAAAAACAATGAATTAGTTAGCTATTCTTATATCATAATGAATCCAGCATATGTACATATTGATAGTAAACACAATGAAATGGTAAAAGGGGTTTTGGAAAAATTAAATGAAACTAACATATATAGTATAGGAAGATATGGGGCATGGACATATTGTTCTATGGAAGATTGTATAGTTGAAGCAAGAAAACTCGCCCAAAAGATATAGTATAATGTAAAAGATAGTAAGAGGTAAAATAATGAGGCTGAAAGAATTATTAATGCTAAAGATATGTAGCAATTCTAAGATGAAAAGGAAGCTAAAAATAATATTAGAATTAATAGCTTTTATATCAATTATTAGTATACTATTATTAAACATAAGTAATATAACTAAGAGAAAATATTCATATCAAAAATCATTTGATTTTTTAAAACAAGAATAAGAATTTGAGGTCTTATTTTTTGGAAGTAGCCATATAGTAGATGGAATTTTACCAATGAGATTATGGAATGATTATGGGATTGTTTCATATAATATGGGAAATGATGCTGAATATATGAAATTAACTTATTATAATTTATTGTTAGCATTAGAAGAAACGACTCCAGAGCTAGTGATTGTTGATGCATTTAATGTTTTTTCAGAAGAAGATAATCTTAGTTTTGCTGCAATTCATAGAACATTAGATGCATATCCATTATCGTATAAAAAATATTTAACTATTAAAGAGTTGACCGATGAAAGAGAGATACTAGATAATACAATAGAATATTTATTTAACTTTTCAATGTATCATGCAAGATGGGATGAATTATCTAAAGAAGATTTTGAGTTAGTTTATACATATGAAAAGGGTGCAGAGACGAAAATAAATATTACAAGTAAAAATAGAATAGACAATTTTAGTTTAATTCCAATATATAATAAAGAAGAAAATATTAATATGCAATATTTGAGAAAAATAATAGAATGTTGTATCTATAGAAATATAGATATATTGGTTACCTTTTTGCCATGTTCAGCGTGGGATACGAGTGTATCGGTTTCAAAGTATGTGCAGAATATAACTAATGATTATGATGTTAATTATATTAATTTCCTAGATATGAATATGATTGATTACGAGATTGATTTTTTTGATATTTATGGACATCTAAATGTATCAGGTGCAAGAAAAATAACTGATTATATAGAAAAATATATAATGGACAATTATAATATACCAGACCAAAGAAATAACGAAAATTATGATTTTTGGAATGAAGACTATAATAAATATATAGATTTTAAAATAAGCAATTTAGTTGCTAATGAAAAGAATCTAAATAATTATCTAATGCTTCTTTATGGAGAAGAAGATATTTCTTACGAAATAAAAATATCAAGTAAACAAGAAATAAAAGAAAGTACTACTTTGCAGAGATTACTTGTAAATATTGGAAATAATTATGAAATATTTTCAACAGCGGTAACATATGCGAGTGGACTTTTAATAAATAGAGTAAATAAAATAGAAGATAAAAAGAAGAGTACTAGATGGAAGAGAATATGTGTAGAATTAAGCTTTATAATAAATTTATCAATATTATTTTTATTTAAATATTTTGACTTTGCAATAGATAATATAAATAAAGTTTTAGGACATTTAAACATGCAATTATTAAATCCATCATTTGATGTAGTACTCCCAGTTGGAATATCATTTTATATATTCCAAGCGTTAAGTTATACGGTTGATGTATATAGAGAAGATGTGAAAGCAGAAAAGAATTTCTTAAGATATGCTCTATTCGTGTCATTTTTTCCACAACTTGTCGCAGGACCAATAGAAAGGTCAAAAAAATTATTAGAGCAAATGTATGAAAAGCATTATTTTGATGGACAAAGAGTAAAAGACGGACTATTACTTATGATTTGGGGAGGATTTCAAAAGATAGTAATAGCTGACAGAGTTGCAATAGTAGTTGACACAGTATTTAACAATTATCCTCAATATGGAGGAATGTATATAGTTGTTGCAGCAATTCTTTTTGCTTTCCAAATATATTGTGATTTTTCAGGTTACTCTATAATTGCAATGGGTGCAGCGAAAGTCATGGGATTTAGATTAATGGAAAACTTTAATTGTCCATATTTTTCAAAATCAGTCGCAGAATTTTGGAGAAGGTGGCATATATCACTTTCTACTTGGTTTAGAGATTATTTATATATACCACTTGGAGGAAACAGAAAAGGAAACCTAAGAAAATACATAAATTTAATGATAGTATTTATCGTAAGTGGCTTATGGCATGGAGCTAGTTGGTCATTTATAGTTTGGGGAGCACTAAACCGGAATATTCCAAATTATAGGAGAAAGATTAAAGAATATAAGAGATTGGTTAGTACGAAAGTTGCATTTAAACAGAGAAACTGCAAGTCATACAATATATAAAATACTTACAACATTTATATTAATAGATTTTACATGGATATTTTTTAGAGCAAGTGGAGGTAGACAAGCTCTATCAATGATAAAGAGCATATTTACAGTATATAATCCTTGGATATTATTTGATGAAAGCTTATTCAAACTTGGATTAGGAAGAAAGGAATTCCAAGTTATGATTTTATCAATAATTGTTTTAGTAATTGCAGATTTCATAAAATGGAAAGGACATAGTGTAAGGGAATGGATATATAAGCAAGAAAGATGGTTTAGATGGGCATTCTATATTGTTAGTATTATAGTTGTACTAGTATTTGGAGTATC
>CASTFX010000036.1 GCA_949448405.1 uncultured Clostridia bacterium | reverse complement strand
AAAACAAGGCGGTTATTAAAACCGTCTTGTTTTATATGGGGGCGCACAGTGTGCGTCCATTCGTCTTGTTATCTTCTCTTATTTTATTCCATAATACTCTGCTATCAATTCATCTAATTCAACACTTATTTTATATATTTCGTTATAATCTCTTTTTTCTTCTATACTTTTATTCAATTCTTCTCTTTTTTTACATATTTTATCATTTAACATATTTTTCTCCTCCATTTTTCCTCTTTTCTTTCGTTAATGATAAAATACCATAAAAATTTTATAAAGTCAATTAAATTCAAGTGTTTTGCGTCTTTTTCGTTTGTCATTATTCTTCTTTTTCATTGGTTTTTTTATGGTGTTTTATTGTTTTATTATGTTTTTCGACAGCGATTTTCTTCCTTGTAATACATTTGTAAACGTTTTGTAACAAAATTATTCATTTCCTACTACAATCGACAAAACCTCTTTATCTAATGACAATACTTCTTTTAATATGCTTTCTGCATATTCTTTTGTAACATTATTATATTCTTCAAGATATTCAAAACTATTTACTCCTTTGAAATAATCTGCTAAGAACATTTTTGCACTATTTTCCACACTATTGTATTCTGTTATATAATCCCCATATATCTTCTTTTTGTTTCTTTCAAAATCTTTGTCGTTTAACCCATTTTCTATTACTTTTTGTATCTCTTCATTTATTCTATCATATACTTTTCTAGGCTCTCTTGATTGACCTGTAATTAATATAAAAGCATATTCTTTTGAGTATTCATATTCTAGGTCTAATGTTCCTAGTAAAGTATTGTCATCTGTTAGCTCTTTATATAGCTTTGAACTTTTTCCAAATAGTGTATTTAATATTACTTCTATAGCTATATGTTTTTTTACCATTTCACCTTCTACTTTGTCTTTAAATCCTATTGCAAATAGTGGATTACTTAGTTCCATTTTAACAACTTTTTCTTTTTCATTAATCTCTTCTTGTTCTACTGGATATATTCTTTTAGGAAGTTCTTTGTTCTCTTTAATTGTTATCCTTTTTTTGATTTCTTCTAATATTTGATTTGGCTCAAAATCGCCACATATAACCATTACCATATTTGATGGTGTATAGAAATTATTATAACTATCATATAGCATTTCTTTTGTTATTCCTGATATAGATTCTACTGTTCCTGCTATATCTATCCTAATTGGAAGGTCTTTATACATACATTTCACTGCATTTAAATATACTTGCCATTCCGGATAATCTTCATACATATTTATTTCTTGTGATATTATCCCTTTTTCTTTTTCTACATTTTCGTCTGTATAGTATGGATTTTGTATATAGTCCATATATTCGTCTAGTGCTTCATAAAAATTATCTGTTGCTTCATATAAATATGCTGTGTGGTCGTTAGTTGTATATGCATTTGCATTTACTCCTATTGCTGTTAATGTATCTAGACTGTTTATACCTGTTCTTTGTTCAAACATTTTATGTTCCAAAAAATGTGCCACTCCGTCTGGAAGTACTGTTTCTTTATCATTTCCTGGTATTATAAATTTGTTGTCTATTGAGCCAAAATTTGGTCCACATATGATATACTTTTTCCTTACATTCTTTCTTGGCAATATCATAACTGTTAGCCCATTTTCTAACTTCTCTATATAAAGTTTTTCTTTGACTTTATCGTTTTCTATTATATTCATACTTTTTAAACTTTCCTCCTAATTCTTTAAAAAATAAATAGTATCAATATTAATTTTCTTTGCAAGTTCTACTATTTCTTCTTTTGTCACTGCTTTTATCTCTTTTTCATACTCTTCAAATGTCATTTTATATTCTGATAATTCCTGTCCTAGATAATATGTTATTCCTGTGTCTTGTTCATCTGGGATTGATTTTATCATTGATATTATTCCGTTTCTTCCGGTTTTCTATATCTTCATCTGTGAAGTTTCCTTTTTTCATGTCTTCTATTTGTTCTTTTATTAAATCCACTGTTTTCTCAAAATTCTCTATTTCTATTCCACATCTTATGAATAAACTATTTTTGTGTCTTAAATAATTTGATGCAGCTGTATATGCTAAACTGTGCTGTTCTCTTACTATTTTAAACATTTTTGAAGTTGCTGAACCTCCAAGTATAGAATTGTATAATACTGCAATATATTTTTCTTTCTTACTTTCTTCTTCTATAGAAAGACCTATTATCAAATTTCCTTGTGTTACATCTGCTGTTTCAATAATTTGTTTTGCTTCTCTTTTTTCTAACGCATTATTCTTTGTTTCATATACTGGTTCTCTTTCATTTAGTTTTTTAATGTTTTCATTGTTTTTAACTATGTCTGTTATTTCCTCTTCATTTATATTTCCAGAAATGAATATATCTATTTTACATTCTGATAATAACTTTTTATAGTAATCATATAAATTCTTTTTATCTATTTCTTCAATATCTTCTATATATCCATATTTGTATAATCCAAATGGTTTATCTTTGTACATCTCTTCTTGACATCTAAGATATGCAAACTTCGCTTTATTATCTTTTTTCCCTTCGATTATAATTTTTAGCTTTTGTTTTTCAGAATTTACATAGTCAGATGTAAAAGCTTCATTTTCAGTCTTAGGATTAAAAACTATTTCAAGTAATGTGTTTATACCTTTACTTAATAAATTCTCTTTAGTTGGCAAATAATTGTTATCTATTATTTCTAAATAAAACTTTAATACTTGATTATCTCCTGTTTTATCTATACCACAATTAAATTCAGCACCATACATCTCTTCTAAACTTTTGCTTATCTCTTCTGTTGTTTGAAGAGTTTTACTCCCTTTTCTTAACACCATTGGTAACATTGCATTTTTAGTGACGTTTTCTCTATTTAATGGTGTTGTTATGAATATTGATATTAAATCTGTTTTAAAACTGTCTGTTTTTATTGAATGTAAATTTATACCCTTTTTTATTTCCTGTTTTTTGTAATCCATACTAATTTTCTCATTCCTTTCTCATCTTTAATCTTATTTTAGTATACTATATTAAATTTAATTTATACAAGTCATTTTTTAATTTTCATAACAAAAAAAGACTTCTTTGACGAAGTCCTTTCTTATATTCTTATTAAAATTTTCTTTTTCTTGCTGCCTCTGATTTTTTCTTTCTCTTTACACTAGGTTTTTCATAATGTTCTCTTTTTCTAACTTCTTGCATTACGCCATTTCTAGCACATTGTCTTTTAAATCTTTTTAATGCATCTTCTATGTTACCATTATTAACTTTTACCTCTGACATTATTACTCCCCCCTTCCAGTGCGCTCTATTAGTCAATTAAACTTTTCTTATTATATATCTTAACTAAGAGTTTGTCAAGTTTTATGCTATTAAAAGTACATTTTTAGCAAAATTGACCAAATAAATCTCCCATCGCTTTATTTTCATTAAGTCTTCTAATTGCTTCTGCGAATAATGGTGCTATTGATAATACCTTTATTTGCGGTAGCTCTTTTTCCTTTGGTAATGGTATTGTATTTGTTATTACAACCTCTTTGAAAGGTGAATTTTTTATTCTTTCTATTGCTGGTCCTGATAATACTCCATGTGTACAGCCTGCATATATTTCTTTTGCGCCAAATTCTTTTAATATATTTGCTGTTTCTATCATTGAACCTGCTGTATCTATTTCATCATCAAATACTACTGATGTTTTGTCTTTTACATCTCCTATTATTGTTGTGGCAATTGCTCTGTCATCATTTCCATCTCTTCTTTTATCTATCATTGCCATTGGACAACCAAAAAATTTAGAGTATTTATATGCTTTTTTAGTACTTCCTGCATCTGTTGCAACTATTACCATATCTTCAAAATTTTTCTCTTTGAAATATGCTTGTAATAAGTTTTGTGCTGATAATCTATCACAGTTTATGTTAAAGTATCCTTGTATCGCTGCATTATGTAAGTCACAGCTTATCACTCTGCTTGCTCCTGCTGCTTCTATTACTTCTGCCATTAATTTTGCAGTAATTGGTACTCTCGGTTGATCTTTTTTATCTGATCTTGAGTACATAAAGTATGGTAAAATTACTGTTATTCTTTTTGCTGATGCTCTTTTTGCTGCATCTATTGCAATTAGTAATTCCATAACTCTTTCGTTTACTGGTGGTGTAGTTGTTTGTATAAAGTAAACATCTTTTTCTCTTACTGTTTCTAATAACTGAATAAACGTGTTGTCATTTTTAAATTTCATTCTACTTATCTTTCCTACCTCTATTCCTAGGCTGTCACATACTTCTTTTGTAAATCCGTCTGCGGCTTCACTGCATGAAAATACTTTAAGATTTTCCATTTTATATTTCCCCCTAAATTTGGTATCTATAGTTTATTTTAGCCTGTTTTGACGAAATAGTCAATATATTTGTCGGAAATTGTTTTTTTAAAATTAGGGAAGAGATAAATTTATTTTTAGTGAACACTGCGCAGCGAGCAACGGAGCTGAAAGCGAGGACGAATTTTCTAAGCTCTTCGAACAAAGTGAGATAGAGATAAGTTATGCGGTAGCAGTGAAAATCTATCGCGAAGCGAATAAGAGATTTTCTTAGTAAAGTGGAGCTATAAAATAAATCTATCTCTTCCTTATCTAAAATACCAAAAGACGAGCAATGTGTTTGCTCGTCTTTTCATTTTATTCTTCAAATACTTTTGCAAATTCTTCGCCATCGATTTTTTCTTTCTCAAGTAATATTCCTGCTACTACATGTAATTTATCGATATGCTCTTTTAATATTTCTTCTGCTCTATTATATGCTTTATCTATAATGTTCTTTGTTTCTGTATCAATAATTGCTGCTGTTTGTTCAGAATAATTCTTAGACTGTGTTAAATCTCTTCCTAAGAATACTTCTTCTTGACCTGCTCCAAACATTATAGCTCCTACTGTCTCACTCATTCCGTATTTTGATACCATATCTCTTGCAATTTTAGAAGCTCTTTCTATGTCATTACTTGCACCTGTTGATATATCATTTAGTATTAAACTCTCTGCAACTCTACCTCCAAGTAATGATACTATATTTTCTTCCATTTCTGATTTTGACATAAATGACTTATCTTCACTTGGTCTATACATTGTATATCCACCAGCCATACCTCTTGGTACTATTGATATCTGATGAACATCATCTTGTGTTGGTAAAAATTTACTTACTACTGCATGACCTGCTTCATGGTATGCAACTAACTTCTTCTCTTTTTCACTTCTTACTCTTGTTTTCTTTTCTGGTCCCATTGTTACTTTTACCATTGCATCTTCAATTTCTGCCATTCCTATTTCTTTTAAGTTTCTTCTTGCTGCAAGTAACGCTGCTTCATTCAACACATTTTCTAGGTCTGCTCCAGAAAATCCTGATGTATTTTTTGCTATTGTCTTTAAATCTATATCTTCTGCTAGTTTTTTCTTTCTTGAGTGTACTTCTAATATCTGCTCTCTTGCTCCTACATCTGGCGCTGATACTACTATTTGTCTATCAAATCTTCCAGGTCTTAATAATGCTCTATCTAGTATATCTGGTCTATTTGTTGCAGCAAGTACTATTACACCTTCATTTGCTGCGAATCCATCCATTTCAACTAATAATTGGTTTAATGTTTGCTCTCTTTCATCATGTCCTCCGCCTAGTCCTGCTCCACGTTGTCTACCTACAGCATCTATTTCATCTATAAATACTATACAAGGTGCATTTTTCTTTGCTTGGTCGAATAAATCTCTTACTCTTGATGCACCAACACCTACAAACATTTCTACAAAGTCTGAACCACTTATTATAAAGAATGGAACTCCTGCTTCTCCTGCAACTGCTTTTGCAAGTAATGTTTTACCTGTTCCTGGCTGACCTACAAGTAGTACTCCTTTTGGTATTCTTGCACCCATATCTGTAAATTTCTTAGGACTCTTTAAGAATTCTACTATTTCTTGTAGTTCTTCTTTTTCTTCATCTACTCCTGCTACATCAACAAAAGTAACTTTATTCTTATCCGCTGGTGTCATCATCTTAGCTTTGCTCTTTCCAAAGCTTAATGTCTTATTGTTTCCTTGTGTGCCAGGGTTCATTGCTAAGAACCAAAAAATTAATGCTATTATTAATAATCCAAATGGTGATAATACTTGCAATATTGTTATCAATATTGATTGTGAATTTTCTTTAAGATTTATAGTTCCTGCTTTTAGATATTCTGTTATATAATCCATGAAGCTTTCTACGCTTGGTATGTTAACTTCCTTTTTTATATTGTCATTTTTCAAAGTAACATTTGCTGTCTTTCCATCATATGCCATTTCTATTTCTGTTACCTCTGATGTCTCTATCTTTTCAATTAATTCAGAGTATGTCATTCTTGTATCAGCATTGTCTAAAATTGATGTAAACAATACTACAGCAATCACAATTATAATTAGCCACATTGCTATTGTTTTTATACTATTTTTCAAATCACTCCTCATCCTTTCTCTTTGGGTACTTTCTTAATTATTCTGAATATTATCATATATAATTTTGCTTTTCAATACTTTTTTAAAAGTTTTCTTCGTCTAAAGTATGCTTGTATCTAAGTTTTCTTACGGATTAACCGGTTTAACCTAATTATGAATTTTGTGTTACAAAAAAGTACATTTTTCCCTTATTTATGAAGATTTTGAGGTTTTTATTTGGTGTTAAGTACTTGTTCCCTATATTATTTTTACATAATTTAATTATATCTTCTATATGAATCTTAGAAATTCCATTATTTGAACCTTTTAATCTTTTTATAGTATATAATATAAGTCTTGCTTTTATTACTTTATTTTCTTTGTTAAACATTCTTAAATTTAATATTATTTCATCTTTTTCATTTTTTATTATACTTTTTTCAAATGCTAATTTTGTTTGTTCTTCTAAATACTCATTTTCTTTACTTGCTAAATCTGATAATCTATCTATTGTTTCTATTATATTTGGGTTAAATTCTTTCTCAATCAAAGGAATTAATATATTTCTTACTTTATTTCTTGTATATATGTTTTCATCATTTGTCTTATCATGTCTTGGATTTAATTTGTTTTGTTCGCAATATTCTTCTATTTCTTCTCTTGTGCTTTCTATTAATGGTTTTATATATAAATCTTCTCTAATTGGTGTTATTCCTTTTATTCCTGATAATCCGCTTCCCCTTATAATATTCATAAGTACAGTTTCTGCATTATCATTTTTTGTATGTGCTGTTGCAATTTTGTTTGCATTTGTCTTTTCTAAGATTTCTTCAAAAAACTCGTACCTTATTTTTCTTCCTGCTTCTTCTGTTCCTATTTTTTCTATCTTTGCGATTTCTTCTACTTTAGCATGTCTTACAAAAAATTGAATGTTATTTTTCTCACAATAATCTTCTACAAACTTTTCGTCATCTAGTGCTTCTTCTCTTATCATATGATTTATATGACATACTACTAATTCAATTTTTTTTATTCCATCTTTCTTTATCTCATTTAATATATTGATAAGACAAATAGAGTCGGGGCCTCCTGATACTCCGACTACTATTTTTTCACCATCTTTAATTAAATTATATTTCTTAATTGTTTCTATGACTTTTTCTTTTAACAATTTCTACTTCCTCTTCTATTAATATCTATCTCTTGCTAGGTTATCAAATCTTGTATAACTTCCCAGCCACAAAAGCTCTACTGTTCCTGTTGAACCTCCTCTGTGTTTTGCAAGTATTACTTCTGCTATATTTCTATTTTCTTCATTATCTGGATTATAATAGTCATCTCTATATAGAAACATTACTATATCTGCATCTTGCTCTATAGCTCCTGATTCACGAAGGTCTGATAACATTGGTCTATGGTCGTCTTTTCTTTGTTCTGGTGCACGTGATAATTGTGACAATGCAATTACTGGAACATCTAATTCTTTTGCAAGAATTTTTAATGAACGACTTATTTCTGATATCTCTTGCTCACGACTTCCATTCTTTTTATTTCCTGAACCTGAAATTAGTTGTAGATAATCTATTACTACTAATCCAATATTTTTTTCAAGTTTTAACTTTCTACATTTTGCTCTTATTTCAGTTATTGATATTCCTGGTGTATCATCTATGTACATTTCAGATTCTGATAGTGGCTCTAGTCCTTCTGCAAGTTTTACCCAATCATCTTCATCCATTTTACCTGTTTTTAACTTATTACTGTCTATCATTGCTTCACTAGAAAGTATTCTTGATACTAATTGTTCCTTTGACATTTCTAAGCTAAAAATTGCAACAGGTATATTTGCTCTTACTGCTGCATTTGTTGCTATGTTTAATGCAAAAGCCGTTTTTCCCATAGCAGGTCTTGCTGCAACTAATATCAGTTCAGAACCATGAAATCCAGCTGTTTTATAATCTAAATCTATAAAACCTGTTGGTATTCCTGTTATATGTTCTTTTTGGTTGTATAACTTTTCTAGGTTTGCAAAAGTTTCAACTAATACCTCTTTTATTGGTGTATACCCTTTTTGATTTCTATTTTTCATTAAATCAAATACACTTTTTTCTGCTTTTTCTATTATTTCATCTACTTCTAAAGTTTGGTCATACCCTAAGTTTACTAATTCATTTGATGTTTTTATTAAGTTTCTAAGTATTGATTTTTCTTCTACTATTTTGATATATTGCTCTGCATTAGCTGTTGTTGGTACTTTTTCTGGTAAGTCTGCTATGTATTCGATACCTCCGCAAACTTCAAATTTTCCTATTGATATAAGTTCATCTTTTACTGTGATTAAGTCTATTGGTTCTGAACGACTATATAGATTTAACATTGCAGAAAATATTAGCTTATTTTCTTCTCTATAAAAATCGTCTGCTTTTAATACTTCAAGTGCACTTGCGACTGAATCTCTATCGAGTAGCATACAACCGGAGCACTGCTTGTTCAGCTTCTATGTCATTTGGTGGTATTTTCCCTACGTCCATTGTTCCTCCTTTTACTCTGCTACAACAGAGATTGTTAATTTGCAGACAACTCCTTCAAATAGTTTAAGGTCTACAACATATCCTCCAATTGCTCTTATTGGTTCTTGCATTACTACTTTCTTTTTATCTATCTTCTTTTTGAAATCCTTTTCTATACTTTCTGCTATCTCTTTTGAAGTTATACTTCCAAATGTTTTTCCGTTCTCTCCTGCTTTTACTTTTAGAACTAGTATTTTCTTTTCTAATTCCTCTTTTATCTTTATAGCTTCCTTTTTTTCTAATTCTTTTTTATGTGCTTCTGCTGATTTTTTTGCAGATAACTCATTTAAGTTTTGCTTGTCTGCTGGAAGTGCAAGTTTTCTTGGTATTAAATAATTTCTTGCATGTCCATCACTTGCATTTACTATATCTCCTCTTTTTCCCATCCCTTTTACATCAGTCAATAATATTACTTTCATTAAAATCCTCCTAAATCTATTCTATGTTTTGCTCAAAATACTCATTTATAGCTATCTTTAGTTTTTCTCTTGCTTCTTCTATCTCTATTTCTGGAAGTTGTGCCCCTGCAACAGTACTATGTCCTCCTCCTCCGAAGCTTTTCTAGTATTAATTGAACATTTATATCTCCTATTGAACGTCCACTAATATATATAGTATCTTTTACTTTACCTATTACAAATGAAGCTGTTATATCACTTATTGTTAATAACTCATCTGCTGCTTTTGCGCATATTAAATTTGCATTTTCGTCTTCTTTTTCATATTCTGCAATTCCTATTGTTTCTTTTATTACTTCTGTATTTTTTACTATGTCTGATATTACATTATAGCTTTCTAAGTCGCTTTGGAACCATTTTTTTACTTTTATAATGTCTATATTATTTTTTCTAAGATATGCTGCTGCTTCAAATGTTCTTACACCTGTTTTAAATGTAAAATTTTTAGTATCTACCATTATACCTGCATATAGACTTTCTGCCTCAAATGTTGTAGGTATAGCATTATTTTTTGTATACTGAAGAAGTTCTGTTACAAGCTCTGCTGCAGATGATGCATATACCTCATGGAACATAAGTGTTGCATTATCAATATAGTCTGGGCCTCTTCTGTGGTGGTCTATTACTACTATTTTGCTTGTTTTTGATATTAGCTCTGGTACTTCTAAATATGACTTTTTATGTGTGTCTACTACTATTAATAGAGTATCTTGATTTATTTCTGATAATGCTTCTTGTTTATCTATTATTACTCCTTCGTATTCTTTTTCTTGTTCTACTGCTTCTATAAAATCTTTCAATGTTAGTCCATAAGTATTATTTACTATCTTTGCAGTCTTTCCTAATGATTTTGCTATTCTGTATATTCCAAGGCTTGATCCCATAGAATCTATATCTCC
>CASTFX010000035.1 GCA_949448405.1 uncultured Clostridia bacterium | reverse complement strand
GTACTCCAAATGGGTCTTACCAAAATGCCTTAAAAGTATTAAGTCAGTTATATCATACCTATGGGGAAGATTTGAAGAATGAGAATTTAACAGCTAATGGAATAAAATATAAAGACTTGTATTTGAAAATGATGTTATCATTATCATTAACTCATTCTACCAATGTAGGTTTATGGATAGGAGGAAACCAGTTATCAAATGCTGTTAATAGATATAAAATTTATAAAGAAATGCATTTGAATAATAAATTAGAAGATAATTCAATGTTTGAAAATTATACAATTGAAGAAATGCGTGGAGTAATGTTTACAAATATTGATGATGAAGAAATCTTATGGCTACGTGATTATTCTGCGAATAGATATCCAGATAGGGTACAACGTTTTAATCCATATAAATATATTACATATACAACAGGTTATGGGTATTATAGACCACAGTATTATAGCCAAGCAAATTATGCAAAATGGGATAAAAAGTATAATTTATCAGCATACAAAGTTCCATATCAAGCAGGTAAACCAAAATTATGGATAGTATTTGAGGAAGGAGCAGTTTGTGGAGGGCTTTCTAAGACTGCAGCTAACCTTTATGGAGTATGGGGATATCCAGCAAAAGTTGTCGGTCAACCAGGTCATGCAGCTTACTTATATTTATATAAAGTAAATAGTCAAAACTATGCATGGCAGTTGGCAAATAGTGTTGCTTCTACTGGTTGGGCAAATACTGAAGGTGGAGGACGTATGCCAAATGGCTGGGGAAATAGATATGCTACTAGCAACGGATTAATAAAACCTGGATCATATCATTTCTTATCTCAACAGGCACAAAATGAATATGATAAATATGAACGTTCAGAACTTATTTTACTATTAGAAAGTGTTTATAGTAATGATAGAAAAAAATTAGAAGCAGTTTATAGAGAAGCTTTAAAAGAAGAAATAATTAATCTAGATGCATGGATTGGATTAGTAAATTTATATATAACAGATAATACTAAAACAGAAGAAGAATTGATAGCTTTAGCAGAAGAAATCAGTGAAGTTTATACATATCATCCACTACCTATGTATGACTTAACACGTAGAATTGCTACAAAGATTACAAGCCCTGGATATCGTGGGAATTTGATGACATTACAAGACCAGACTTTGAAAAAAGCTGCAAAAGCAACAAGTGCAAACACATTATATTATAAAGAAGTACCAGTAGTTGCCAATGCACTATTAGGCATAGTTGATAATAGAATAGCAACATTTTCATTTGATGGAGCAAATGCTGGAAAAATTATATTATCGAAACAATTGCAAAGTACACAAGTAACATGGAAATATAGCTTAGATGGGGGCAAAACATGGAAAGAGTGCTATGAGTATTCTGTAC
Organism: uncultured Clostridia bacterium; assembly: GCA_949448405.1. GTDB lineage: Bacteria > Bacillota > Clostridia > TANB77 > CAG-508 > JAAWPK01. The sequence goes on along the minus strand of CASTFX010000035.1, from coordinate 9,100 downwards.
AACTTACAGATGAAGAAATTGCAAGTATAGATGTAAATAATGATATTAAAATTCATATAACAGGAGTTCCTCTAACAGAAGCAAATATATATACAATTGATATTACTAAAGGGGTATTTCCAACAAATGCTATTTCAATTGACGATTTGGAAAATCGTATAAATGGTGATACTAGTAAATTGGAATGGACATTGGATGTAAATGGAGAATGGAATTCTTTTGCAGATACTAATCCTATTTTTAAAGGAGATGTAGTAGTATATGTTAGACTAGTTGCAACAGGAACTGCGATTAAAAGTAATCCAGTACACTATACCTTTACTACTAATGCATCTTCAGATACACATAGATATATACCTAGAGCTAATCTAAATGTTGTTGAAGTATCAGGTACAAGTGGAGGAAATAAAGATTATATTCTTGATGGAAATACTAATACATCATGGCATAGCACAGTAAGTTCTTTTGGAGGAAATTATAAACCTGCTTATGCAACAATAGAACTTGACAAACCAAGATATGTAGCTGAATTAGACTATGTCCCTGATCCAAATGCAAAAACACCAAATGGTAACTATCCAACTGGAATTGCAAGTAGATTACAGATTTTTGTAAGTATGGATAATAAAAACTGGGAACTTGTAGCAGATAAAAGTAATTTAGGAAATAACGGTAATTTAAAAAAGATAGCTTTTAATGAAGTAAAAGAAGCAAAATATATAAGAATTTATTGTCCATCAGTTTATGAACCAGGACTTGAACACTATTTTTCGATATCAGTTGTTAATTTATATGAGGACCCATCAGCAAGTGTAGTACCAACAGCAGAAGTTAATTATAATATTACTAAAGTTACAAATAAAAATGTCATAGTAGAGTTAATAAATGAAAATAGACCTATCACAATAACAAATAATAATGGTAAGAAGACATATACATTTACAGAAAATGGAGAATTTACCTTTGAATTTGTTGATAAAAATGGAAATAAGGGAAGTACAACAGCAAAAGTGGATTGGATAGATAAAACTCCACCACAAGCAAGTGTTAGCTTTAGTACAACAGAACTAACAAATGAAGAAGTAGTTGCAACTTTAACATTTGACAAAAAGAATGTAACAATATTATCAGAAGATGTACAGGTTTCTGATAATCCAGTAGATAATAGTAAAACTATCACATTCGATAGCAATGCATCTTATGAACTAAAATTTGCAGATGAATTAGGAAATATAGGAACCAAAAATATAACAGTAGATTGGATTGATAAAGAAGCACCAACAGCAAATTTTATTTATAATACTACACATTTAACAGATAAACCTGTTACAGTTACACTAGATCCAAGTGAGGAAGTCACAGTAACAAATAATGGAGGCAAAGATACATATACATTTAATCAAAATGGAGAATTTACATTTGAATTTGTTGACAGGGCAGGAAATACAGGAACAGCAACGGCTATTGTAAATTGGATTGCAAAAGTTCCTAAATACACATTAACATATTCTCCTAAGGAATGGACTACAGGAAATGTTACTGTAACATTAGACTTAGAAGAAGGATATACATTAGTAAGTAACTATGGAAATAATGTTTATACATTTACTGAAAATGGTGAAGATAGTTTTGAATATATAGATGAAAATGGAAATAGAGGAAGTATACCTATTAAAGTTAGCTGGATAGATAGAGAAGACCCAACAGGAACGATTGAATATAGTCCAAATTATAAGACTAATAAATCTGTTACTGCGACACTAATTCCAAGTGAAGAGGTAACAGTTACAAATAATAATGGAAGTAAAGTTTACACTTTTACAGAAAACGGAGAGTTTACATTTACATTTGTTGATAGAGTAGGACATCAAGGAACAGCAACAGCTATTGTAGATTGGATTGATAAGGTAAAACCAAATGCTACATTATCTTATGACATTACAGAAGAAACAGATTCAAATGTAACGGTAACTGTATCATTTGATAAAGACAATGTTAGAATTACAAATAATAATGGAAGAAATAAATATACATTTACAGAAAATGGAGAATTTACTTTCACATTTGCAGATGAAGCAGGAAATACAAATTCTATAACTGCAAAAGTTACTTGGATTAAGAAAAAGGAGCCAGAAAATGACGAAATAATATCTAGCAAATATGAAATAGCAAACAATATTATTAGAAAAGTACCTATAAATCTTGAGGTAAATGAGTTCATGAAAAATATACAAACACAGAAAGAAGTAGTGATAAAAGACAAAAATCAAAATATTATAAAAGGAACTCAAAAAATAGGAACAGGAATGAAGGCTCATGTAGGAAACAATAGTTATACATTTATAGTAACAGCAGATGTAGACGGAAATGGAACCATCAATCTAACTGATTTAGCTAAAATGTGTTTACATTATATAGAAGAAGAAAAACTAGTAAGTGAGTATTTTGAAGCTGCAGATATAGATGGAAATGGAAAGATAACAATAAAGGATTTGGCTAAAATGCAACTTCTGTTAATAGGAGATAACGGATAAGGAGAAATTTAGAGTAATGAACAAAGTGAAAAAAATAATTATATTGTTAAGTTTAATAATGTTAATAGGAAGTATGTTTGCTGGTAAAACTTATGCAGCACTTAATTGTAATGTTAATTTAAGTAAACCAAAGGATAAGTTTACATATGAAGAAGAATTTTCTGTGTATGTTTCAATATCTAATTTACAAACTACAAAGGGAATTATTGCTATAGGAGCTGTTCTTAGCTATGATAAAGAATCTTTAGAATTAGTTGATATAGAAGGAGAAAATAAGTGGTCTGCTCCTTCTTATAGTACCTCAAATGGAAAAATGACTTCATTTAAAAACAAATTATCAACTAGTAATGAAAATGTATTTAAAATAATATTTAAAGTTAATGAAAAAGGAAAAGCAAAAGATAGTGCTTGGATTAAAATAAGTGATTTTGAAATTTCAGATGGAGATGAAGAAAAAAACTGTGGTGGAAGTTCTATTAATATTGCAATAGGAGAAACAAGTGGTGGTAATTCAGGGAATAACAACCAAGGTGGCAGTTCAAATAATAATCAAAGTGGAAGTAGCTCAGGAAGTTCTACAACTAAAAAGCCAAGTACAGGAAATACTACAAAAAAACCATCTAGTAGTTCTACAAATAAAAATGATAAAGACACAAATAATACAGGAACTTCAAGTAATAATAATATAGAACAAAATACTATAGAAAATGTTATAGATGATGAGGTTATAAACAATAATATTATTGAAGATAACAACATTGTAGATAATCTAGAAGAAAACAAAATAACTTCAGAAGAAGAAGAAACTAAAAAAATAGATAAAGGACAATTCTATATGGTAAGTCTTATAACTATAGTTGCAATAATAGCAATATTATTAATAATAAAGAAATTCTGGAAAACAGAAAAATAAACAAAATATACTCAGGTCAAATCAAACCTGAGTATATTTAATTATTAAATTCTTTGTAAAATTATATGGACTTTTAAACCAAAATAGGATAAAATAGGAAGGTAAAAGGAGGAGAAATTAATGCTGGTAGAAAAAATCATTTTTAGCGTCTTAGCGTTTTATCTATTCTTACTAATGTTTTTTAAAATGATAAAAAAAATAGATGCAACTTATGTTACATTATTAATATTACAAGCAGTGGGAATAGCAATAAGTTTTATAGAAATCATATTTACTCTAAAATATAATATAATTGTAAAGATAATCTTATATTTAATATCAATAGTAATTCCAGCAATAATAATCTACTTAGAAAGAAAGGGAAAGAATTTCTCAGAGTTTATATATTTACAATTAGTCAAATTTTATCAAATGACAGGGAACACAAAAAAGAGTAAAGATATACTACTTTCTTTAATAGATAAATATCCCAAAAGCTGTATAGCACATAAAATGCTAGCAGAGATATACGAAAAAGAAGGCGGAATGAGAAAAGCAATTGATGAATATGTAATTGCAGTAGAGATAAATAAAAAAGATTATGACTCATACTACAAAATATCATATTTACTAAATGAGCTAAATAAGCCAGATGACGCAATAGTAATGTTAAATACACTACTAAGCAAAAAGCCAGAATATGTTAATGCAACAATATTACTTGGAGATATCTTATCAGCACAAGAAAGATATAAAGAAGCATTAAATGTATATACAAATGGATTAAAATATTCACCCAATAACTATGATTTATACTACAGCATGGGAATTGTATACACAATGCTTAATGACTTTCAAAATGCAAAAATATGCTATGAAAAAGCAGCAACAATCAATAGTTTATTATATAACGCATATTACAGTCTAGGTCAAATAAATCTTATAGAAATGGATTTAGATGAAGCAGAAAAATATTTTACTAAATGTCTAGAAGACAAAGAGCAAGAACCAGATGCCTACTACAAATTAGGTAAAATATATATGCTTAGAGGAGACCACGAAAATGCAGTAAAATTTGTAAACTTAGCTATAGAGCTAGACAATAATTATATAAAAATTGCAAATCAGGAACCAGTATTTATACCAGTTAAAAGTAAATTCCAAATACCAATAATAGATGAAGAAGATATAAAGCCAAGAAATACAAAACACAGTAAAAAAGAGAAAAAAGCAAGAGAACATTTGGACGATACTTATAATGTAGTAGGAAAATTAAATATTCATAAAATGAGCACGAACAAAAAAATAAAAACTAATGAAATTTTCAAAGATGAAAAAGAAAGAGAGTGATAAAATGTCAATATTACAAGCAATTATTTTAGGAGTTGTACAAGGATTAACAGAACTTTTACCAATATCAAGTTCTGCACACTTATACTTAATACCATGGGTGTTTGAATGGACCAATTTGCCAAGTTTTGTCGAAGCATTTGAAGCTTTTGATGTAGCCTTACACGCAGGAACTTTACTTGCAATAGTATTATTCTTCTTCAAAGATTGGATAAAACTAATTGTAGGAGGAGTTAATAGAGTATTTAAAAAAGAAAAAACATTCGAAGGAAAAATGTTTTGGTATTTAGTACTTGCAACTATACCAGGAGGAGCTATAGGATTTCTATTAGACCACTTCTTAGAGGGAGTATTAACAACACCAATAATTATAGGAACAGCTTTAATAGTAATGGGAATTCTTCTATACATAGTAGATAAAAAAGCAAAATCAGATACAGAATTTGAAGATATGACTTTAAAACAAACTTTTTTAATAGGACTATCACAAGCACTAGCGTTTATACCAGGAGTTTCACGTTCAGGAATTACAATGACAATGGGAAGAACACTAGGAATAAAAAGAGAGTCTGTTGCTAAATATTCTTTCTTATTATCAACACCAATTGTTGCTGGAGCAACTTTATATAAATTTAAAGATTTTGTTATAAACATTCCATTTTTTATAGGAATATTTACAAGCTTTATTGTAGGAATATTTGTAATTAAATTTTTAATGGAATATTTAAAGAAAGGAAGTTTCAAAGGATTTGCAATATATAGAGTAATAGTTGGTATATTTATAATAGCATTATGGGTAATTAGGCTATAAAATTAGTTAAACTAAAAAGGAGGAAAGTTTAATGGAACCAATAAAAGTAAATCATCCATTAATTGAACACAAACTAGCCATACTAAGAGACAAAAAAACAGGTACAAAAGAATTCAGAGAATTGATTTCAGAAATCACACTATTCCTATGCTATGAGGCAATGAAAGATGCAAAACTAAAAGAAGTAGAAATAGAAACACCTTTAACGAAAACAAAAGCACAAATAATAAACGAAAAAGATTACTGCTTTGTACCAATAATTAGAGCAGGAACAGGAATGATAGACGGAATAGTAAAAATGATACCAAATGCAAAAATAGGACATATAGGACTATATAGAAACGAAGAAACTTTAAAGCCTGTTAGATATTATTACAAAATGCCAAGTGGAATACAAGACAAAAGAGTAATAATTATAGACCCAATGCTTGCAACAGGAGGCTCAGGAATAGACGCAATAACACTTCTAAAAGAAGACGGAGTAAAAGATATTAAATTTTTAAGTATAATTGCGGCACCAGAAGGACTTAAAAAAATGCAAGAAGTACACCCAGATGTACAAATCTACTGCTCAGCAATTGATGAATGCCTAAATGAGGTAGGATATATTGTTCCAGGGCTTGGAGATGCTGGTGACAGAATATTTGGAACTGTTTAAGGAGGTAAAAATTTGAAAATTACAGATATTGAAGAATTAAAGAAAAAAGCAATTGAAGTAAGAAAAGGCATAATAGAGGCAGTGTATGGAGCAAAATCAGGACACCCAGGAGGATCACTATCAGCTGCAGACATATTAACAGTACTATATTTTAATCAAATGAGAATAGACCCAAATAAACCACATGATGAAGCAAGAGACAGATTTATATTATCAAAAGGACATGCAGCACCTGCACTATATAGTGCACTTGCAAACCGTGGATATTTTGATATAGAAGATTTAAAAAGATTAAGACATATAGACAGTAATTTGCAAGGACATCCAGATATGAACAAAGTTCCAGGAGTGGATATGAATACAGGTTCACTAGGACAAGGACTTTCAATTGCAAATGGAATAGCAATAAGCTCAAAGTTAAACAGTAGAGGAATTAGAGTATATTGTATGTTAGGAGATGGAGAAATACAAGAAGGTCAAGTTTGGGAAGCAGCAATGACAGCAAGTCACTACAAATTAGACAATTTATGTGTAATTGTAGATAATAATAACTTACAAATAGATGGAACAGTAGACAAAGTAATGAGTCCATATCCAATAGATAGTAAATTTAAAAGCTTTGGGTTTCATGTAATAAATATTGATGGACATAATATAGAAGAAATAATAAGAGCGTTTGATATGGCAAAAACAATAAAAGGAAAGCCAACAGCAATAATAGCAAAAACAATAAAAGGAAAAGGTGTATCATTTATGGAAGACCAAGCTGGTTGGCATGGAAAAGCACCAAATGAAGAACAATATGGACTAGCAATAAAAGAACTTGGAGGTGTACTATGAATTTAGATAAAAAAGTAGCTACAAGAGCAAGTTATGGAGAAACCCTAGCAGAAATAGGAGAAGATAAAAGAATAATTGTACTAGATGCAGATTTGGCAGAAGCAACAAAAACAAGTGTATTTGCAAAAAAATATCCAGAGAGATTCTTTGATATGGGAATAGCAGAACAAGATATGCTATCTACAGCAGCAGGACTTGCTTCAGCAGGTCAAATACCATTTGTAAGTACTTTTGCAATGTTTGCAGCTGGAAGGGCATATGACCAGATAAGAAATAGTATTTGCTATCCTAAAATGAATGTAAAAATATGCGCAACACATGCAGGAGTTACTGTAGGAGAGGATGGAGCAACACACCAAATGCTAGAAGATATAAGCTTAATGAGAACATTACCTAATATGACAGTTATATGTACATCAGATGATATTCAAACAAGATGGGCAGTAAAGGAAATAGCAAAACTAGATAAACCAGTATATCTAAGACTATGTAGACTAGCAACTCCAGTTATATATGAAGAAGGACAAAAATTTGAATTAGGAAAAGGAATGCAAATAGGAGAAGGAACAGACGCCACAGTAATCGCAACAGGAGTAGTAGTTCAAGAAGCAATAAAAGCAAAAGAAGAGTTAGAAAAACAAGGAATAAATATAAGAGTTGTTGATATGCATACAATAAAACCAATAGACAAAGAACTAGTTATAAAATGTGCAAAGGAAACTAAAAAAATAATAACAATAGAAGACCATAGTATAATAGGGGGACTTGGAAGTGCAGTATGTGAAACTTTAAGTGAAGAAAATCCAACTAAAGTAATTAGAATGGGAGTAAAAGACTCATTTGGAAAATCAGGAAAAGCAGAAGAACTTTTAGAATACTTTGGACTAACAGCAAGAAGTATAATAGAGAAGGTAAAAGAGAACTAGAATATATTTATACAATTTACGTAGAATACAATAGGTGAACAAATATTTATGGGGGCACTTTTTAAAGTGTCTCTTTTTTGTTGGAAGTGTTTCCAGATATAATTAAAATAAAAAATATTATGATAGAGAAATTAAAAAAGTTAACTAATAAGTTAAGTAAAAAAGTCAAATAATAATTTGCGAGATTACTCGCATATTACTATTTAGCCTATTTTTTTCTCAGAAAATAAATCGTTAGGTTCACATTCTAATATTTGACAAAGTTTTTCAATATTACTATACTTTATAGATTTTGTTTTATTAGTAATAATATTATTAAAATTAGTATAAGTCATATCCATTTGGACAAATAACCAATACTTAGTTTTTCCTTTTTTCTTTAATAATTCTAATACATTTAATTCTAACATATATGGCTCCTTTACAAATATATTACAAACTTGTTACAAAAATATTATAAATCTTATATGGCTATTGCATAACTCATTAAAAGAGTATATACTGAAAATAGCAGATATAAAATATTATAAAAATGTAGGGACGTGCATCGCATGTCCGCGAACAAAGGAGAGGAAAACCAATGAAATCAAAGTCAAACCAAAAAGGGATAACGCTAATAGCGTTAGTATTAATAATAGTGGGAGTAGTATTACTAGTAGGAATACTACTAAGTTTCATGTCTAAAAAAGACAAAGCACCAAACAATTCACAAGTAGGAACAGATAGTGTGCAGCAAGAAAGTAATGAGTTTGTATATGAAATGGAAGATGGAAGCAAGTTAAATGTAAGTAAAGAAATGCAAAAAGAAAAGACAGTAGGAAACTTAAAAATAAGTAATATACAATTAAAGGAAACAAATGGAATAACAACACTTTTAGCAGATGTAGAAAACATAGGAAAAGAAGAGAGCCAAGAAAAGATATTACAAATACAAGTGATAGACAAAAATGGAAACGAGATAACAACAATAAGGTGTCCAGTAGATTCAGTAAAGTCAGGGGAAAAAGTGCAACTAAATACAGCAATTACGGCAAATATAGCTAATGCGTATGATTTCAGAGTTAACGAATGATTAACAAGGAGGCAATA
>CASTFX010000034.1 GCA_949448405.1 uncultured Clostridia bacterium | reverse complement strand
TTATACTATATGTGTTTGGTTGCTTTATTTCGCCAAATAATATTTTACTCCATATTTTTTGCATTTGCTCGTCACTAATGTCTCCAACAAAGTCAAAAAATTTGAATAGCCAGTCTTCATTTACTGGCTCTGCTGATACTGTGTCTTCATTTTTTATTTGTTCATATGATTCATCAATTACTGTATCAATATTTTGTTGCCTTCTTATTTCTTGATAAAATAACCTCTCTCCTGTCCTTTTTACCAACTCATCTGCAGAAGTAGAATCTATCAATACTTTTCCATCATCATATTTAGTTGGCAAAGTCATATTATCGGTCACTTTCTTACCAATTATTTCTATCTCTTGAGCCTTTGCTTTTGCCATACGTTTAATATGTGTTGGCTCATAAGCTTTTCCTATGCCACATCTAATAGTATCAACAAATTTAGTTAGTGGCTCTCCAAAACCAAATATGTCATGAATATCTATACCTTTCATATCTCCCATTATTTTTACCCCTTTTCTTCATATTTAAATTCCATATTGTATCTCTAAATTGCATATTTATGACTGCACTCATTTAGTTTATCTTTTAATATATTAGACTTAGTTTCATATATTTTCTTTCTGAATTCTTGCTTTGTTATAAAATTCTGATTTGTCATATAATTTATTGTAGATACTGATATATTTGAACAATGATCTATAATCTTTTCAAAAATGGTTAAGAGCTCTAAAAATGCAATTCCTGCTTCCACATTACACTTACCTTCTTTTAGCCTCTGTATATGTGCATTTCTATATTTGTCTTTCAATATTTCTGCAAATTCTTTTAATGCTTCTACTTCTAAAACTTTATCTATACTTTTTTCTTTAAATATTTGTATTGTAAATAAAATTGCATCTTCTGTTATATTATACATTTTGTCAAATTCTTCTGAAGCTTCTTCTGAAATTTTTATATTCTTCTCATGCATATCTTCTACAACTTTTGAGAATTTATATGCATAATCTCCTATCTTTTCAAATTCAGTTTCTATCTTTAAAAGTGTTGTAATTGTTATATTTTCTTGCTCTGATAAATCTAAGCTCTCAAGATTAACTAAAAAGCTTGCCACTTCTTCATCTAGTCTATCTATTGCGTCTTCTCTTTCTTGGAATTTGTCTAATCTTTTTATTTGAAAATCGCTTAATAATTTTCTTGATTTTCTAAAATTCTTTTCTGCAATTTCTCCCATTTTGGTTATAACACTAGTACTATTTGTAATTGCTAAGTTCGGTATCTTTGACACTCTTTCGTCTAACATATTTAGAACTGATAGATAATCACTTTCGTCATCATCATCTTCTTTCTTTTTGTCCTTTATAGTTATTATTGTTAGTTTTTCTATTAAACTAATTGCTGGGAATAATAGTATAGTTGATACTACATTAAATAGAGTATGGAAATTTGCTATTTGTCCCATGTCTATTGCTTCATTCCAAAATGAAAATCCGTACAATTGATTGATATGTATATATTGCTATTAAAAATATTATTGTTCCAATTAAATTAAAATATAGATGTACTACTGCTGCTCTTTTTGCATTTTTAGAACCTCCTAGGCTTGACATTATAGAGGTTCCGCATGTTCCTATATTCTGTCCAAGTATTACAGGTATTGTGCTTGCATAAGTTATTATTCCTGTAGTTGATATTGCTTGTAAAATTCCAACGGTTGCTGCTGAACTTTGTACAAGTAAAGTAATTAATGCTCCTGCTAATACTCCAAGTATTGGGTTTGATAGTTTTGCTAGAATTTCTGATAAAATTGGTATTTCACTAAATCCACTTGCTATATCTACCATTGTTATCATTCCAGTAAATAATATTCCTATACCTATTACCATTTGCCCAATAGTTGAGCCTTTTTTGTTTTTGGCAAGCTGCATTAATAATAGCCCTACAACAATTAATATTGGTGCAAGTACTGCTGGTGTAAATAGTGATAGAATACTGTTTCCATCTAGACTTGTGAGTCTTAGTATCTGCGAAGTTATTGTTGTTCCTATATTAGCTCCCATTATTATTGGAATTGCATTTCTTAGCTTTAAAATCTCTGCATTAACTAATCCTACTACTATTACTGTAGTCGCTGCTGAACTTTGAGTTGCAACAGTTATTAATATCCCTACTAATAAAGCTTTAAACTTATTATCTGTGACTGATACTAAAACTTTCTCTAGCTTTCCTCCTGATATCTTTTTTAGATTTGAACTCAGAATTTTCATTCCATAAATTAAAAGTGCTACTCCTCCGAGTAGCTTAATAACAGATATTATTGTACTCATATCATACCTCTATTTTTTATATTTTATTTATATCATTTTCTTTTGTATATGAGTAACTCTCAAAGTTTATTATATATATTTGAAATATGCATTGTCAATATATGTTTTCAAAATTTTTTACCTATCTGACATATTATTTTTTATACTTAATAAATTTATTGTATGAGCAGAATAAAACTTTTTTTATATAATACAATAATCCTTACAATTACTTCTCTTTTTATGAGTTTTATAAACATATTCTTTAGTGTATATGTTGCAAACAAGCTTGGTAGTGAAGGTTCTCGGGATTTTCGAACTTATCATGTCTGTCTACACTTTTGCAATAACTTTTGCAAATTCTGGAATAAGCCTTGCTGCAACTAGAATTGTATCAGAAGAACTTGACGGAAATGGTGGAAATCGGAATAAAAATAGCTATGAAAAAGTGCATTCTATATAGTTTGTCTTTTGGACTTATTGCTTGCGCATTTTTCATATTTTTTGCACCTTACTTATCTTCTGTTCTTCTACATGGAAAAGTAACGACCATGCCAATTTATGTGATGGCTATATCACTTCCTTTTAATTCACTTACTACTTCACTTACTGGATATTTCACTGGTGTTAGAAGAGTTTCTAAGACTTCTTTAAGCAGGAGTCTTTCTATGATTTCACAAGTTATCCTAACTTGTTTCTTTTTATATGTTTTTCCTTCTTCTAATTTAAGTGTTGTTTGTACTTATTTAATGCTTGCAACTACTATATCTGCTACTTTTGAATTTATATTTACATATATTTTATATTTGATTGATAGAAGGAAGATTACTTGTGTTTCTTCAAGACTTGCTAATGATTATTTAAAAAAGATTTTGAGAATTGCTTTTCCTGTTGCTATAACTTCATATATTCGTTCTGGGCTTTCAACTTTGAAACAGCTTTTAATTCCTTTTAGCTTAGAGAAACATTCTTCTAATTGCGATAAAGCTTTATCACAATATGGTCTTATTAATGGTATGACAATGCCTATTCTTATGTTTCCTTGTATTATCATTACTTCTTGTGCTAATCTTCTTATTCCTGAATTTGCAAGGTACAATATTAAAAAAGATTTTAAAAGAATGAACCAAGTTATTGTTTTTATTTTTAAATTTACTGCATTCTTTAGCATTTGTGTTATAGGCATATTTCTAACCTTTACTGAGGAGATTTGTTACTTAGTATACAATAACCTTGAGATATCTGAGTTTTTAATGCTACTTTCTCCTCTTGTTATACTTATATATCTTGATAAAATTATTGATGCTATGCTTAGGGGACTCGATAAACAAGTTGGTGTAATGTTTTGCAATATTTTTGATTTATTTATGACTATATTTTTGATTTATACTATTGTTCCTATATATGGAATATATGGATATATTGCAATTATTGCTGTTAGTGAAATCTTGAATTTTACGATAAGCCTTATACAACTTTATAAAGTTACTAAATTTAAGTTTGATTATTTCTCCTATATAATTGTTCCTTGTATCCTAGTACTTGCAACTAAATTTTTATTTGATGCTATTGATAATTATATAGAGTATGATATAGGTTTTGTTATATTTAAAATTTTGATTTTTATTTCAATTTATTTGATTTTACTTTTGAGCTTCAATATTTTTAAATTTGTAAAGAAAAAGAGGTTGATTATTTTAAGATAAAAAATAGGTACTTTATGCTACAAAAGTACCTATATATATCAATAAATCTTCCTTCATAAGACTTAATTATTTATCATCTCATATTAAAGGATGGAAAATCTATGATTTTCCATCCTTTAAATTAATTGCTAAAGCAATTGTCCTAATTACGTTACATTTTGGCTTTAATTTCTTCTAAAGCCTTTGATAATTGGTCTGGGCAAGATGTTCCTCTTACCCCACATGGAATCCCTTTTAGAAGTTCTATTACTTCATCTATCTTTCTTCCTTCTACAAGTTTGCTAACTCCTACTGTGTTTCCTGGGCATCCACTTACTATTTTTACACTTTTAATTATATCTCCATCTAAGTCTATTATCATCTCTTTAGAACATACACCTTGTGGTCTATATCTGTATTCCATTTATAAACTTACCTCCTTTAGACTTCACGAGCAAGTATTATTGTTCTATCTTCATATTCTGTTGTACAAGTTGATAATGTAATTTCTCTCTTTCCTGCAGTGTCTCTTTTATAGAAACTTGTGTCTGATGCTTTTGCTGTGAAGTTTCTATATACTTCATAAGTTATTTTTGTTCCTGTTGTATCTGTTATATAAATTTTATCTCCATCTTTTAGTTTGTGCAAATTTGAGAAAAATAATCCATTTCTATAGTTATGTCCTTGAAAAACTGTATTTCCTACTTTATTTGCTCCTGGTCCATAAAGGTATACTATTGCGATTTTAAGTGATTGAGTAGTTTCTTTTTCAAGTATTGGATACTCAATATTTATTGATGGAATTGAGATTACTCCCATTACTTTATATCCTTTATATGTAGTATTAATACCATTTTGTTGATTGTTTCCTTCTCCTTCTGAAACTCCACCTATCACAACATTTGTGTCTACTGTGTTTTCAGGCTTTGGAGTTGGATTTTTATTTCCAGTATTTTGTTCAAACATATCTACTACTTCTTTAGCTTCTGAGTTTATGTAATATTTATTATATATTGAAAACCCAAAATATCCTATTATTCCAATTATTGCTATTATTGCTACTACTAGAAGTACTGTAAGCAATGTATTAAATTTACTATTAAACATATGACATCCCTTCTTTCTATATGTTTTTAGACATCCATATATTTTAATTATACCATATTATTTTTATTTTGTACACCAATATTAGACTATTTTTTCACCTAATTTTGCTCTATTTTTCCTTTTCCCATTATATAATTTTTTATTCTTACATAGTCAGTTGCATAAATATTATTATCGTTATTTATGTCTGCAGCTTTTAAATATGCTCCTTCAAGTTTCTTCTTACCCATAATATGATTTTTAATACTCACATAATCTGTTGCATAGATTAATCCATCTCCATTTACATCACCTTTTACCAAAACTGTATAATTATATTGTTTTTGATTAAATGTTAAAGTAAATTTCATATTAGTTGAGATTATTCCTGAGGTAATTTCCTTTCCAGATGCATTTTTAAAACTTGATAGTTTTACCTTTGGATAACTTGAAAGAAGTTGTCTTATACTTGCTACACTACTACCTAATTTAAATCCTACTACATATCCATCTCTTTTTGTTAATCCAAATTTTTTAAGCACGTCTCCTTCTAAAATTGAATCTACATTAGTGCTTGGTGATTCTATGTTTGTTGCATTAATATTACTTTCCAATCTCATTGTTTGTGAACCAACTTTTAAATCCAGATAAATTCTAGCTGTTCCATTTTTTAATAATTGTATCTTTCCATTATTATATTTCGCCACTGTTGTATCACTTGAGCTTCCTGAAAATTGAAGTGATTTATTTGGAGTTATAGTTATATTGTAGTTTACTTCTTTTACATTATTAGCATTTATTACTTCTGGTACAGATATTCCTACAATTCCTCTACCTAAATCATTTGCTGGAAGTAAATTTAACATATGTGCTCCTTGAGTATATCCACCGAACAGCAACTGATATTTTTGTTTTTGAGTAATCAAAATATACATTTTCTGGTACTTTATACATTGTGTCATTAATGCTTTGTAATCCTATAAATCCTCCTATATTTTTGCTTCCACTTACTTTTCCATTTGTGTAACTGTCTTTAATAGTAGAATTCATGTTAATTCCCATAAATCCTCCTACATTCTTTTCTGCTGATACATTTATAGATGTAGAACAATTTTCAATAATTGTTTGATTATTTGCACTTCCTACAAATCCTCCTGTAGAAACCCAGCTTTCGCCTATACTACTTGTATTTTTAACAGTTCCAGATTTCAAATGCACATTTCTTAATGTGACATTTTCTATAGTTGAGGCAAGTCCTCCAAGATGATTAGCTTTATTTGTAGTTATATTAATATTTTGTACATTTAGATTTTCAATAACAGTGTGTATTTTAAAATTTCCAATATTGCTAAATACTCCTGTATCTGTGGCAGAAATATTTTTTATAGTTTTATTATTACCATTTAAATTTCCTTCGAAGTCAATTTTAGGATAATTTCCTATTCTTTCAAAGTCTAGGTCGTTCATTAATTTATAATATTTATTTTTTGTGTCTGTTTTCATGAAATATAAAAATGTATCTATATCGTATATTAAATATGGATTATCTTTTGTTCCTTGCCCATCAAAACTTGGGAAATTTACATTAAATGTGACAGATTTATCTGTCTCTGATACAACTTCAATAGTAATTCCTGAATTGCTACCATTTGAGTAATAAATAGTTTCGTTATCAAATGTATCATTGCCTATTTTTATTTCTTTTCCAAGAATAGGGCGTTTGCTATTTAATGTCGCCTTAGTTAAGTCTCCTCCTCCTTTTCCTAAAGCTGTTTCGTTAGGTCTGAATATATAAATATGATCGTTTTCTCCATTATTAACTCCGAGATGTGTTTCCTTTATATTTATTTTTTTCATTTACACGATAAACAATAATTCCACTTGCATCAACACTATATTTTTCGTATGTATTTTGTTTTTCATGGTATTCTATAACAAAATATTCATCACTTCCTTCATATTGCTGTACTTTAACTGCTCTCATTTCATTTTCGTTTTGGAACTCTGGTTTATACAATGTAATATTTTTTGTTGTTTCTTTAATTATTGGTAAAGGTGCGTGCCAATTTGTCTCTCTATTGTATTCACTTATAAAATATGTTAAAAAATTTGGTGGATTTGAATAACTTGCACTTCCCATAATATCGAAAAATCCAACTGGTTTATTAGAATGGTCATCATATCTGTATAAATCCATGTATCCTAGGGTATGTCCAAATTCGTGAATCATCGTACCATAATTACCCTTATCTAATGAAAATACACTAGCTTCCTCTTTATAATCATCTACATAAATAAGATTATATGTCTCAACGCTTTTTCCTAATATCTTTTCTGTAACTTTACCATTATTTAACATATGTGACCATAATAAATCTCCCCATTTAATACTATTTGGCAAGTTTTTTTGTCCTTCTACAAAAAACGAAATCGCATCTACTTTTCCGTTATTATCTGTATCAAGTTCGTTTGGCTGTATCCCCTCGTTTTTAACTTGTTCTGCTATTTCCTTAATCGCATAATTTACTAATTGAGTTTCTCTTTGTAAATATTCTTCTTTATTTTTATATCCTATAGTATTTTTTTCATTATATTCTAAATAATATCCTATCGGCTCAGGTAATACACAAGATGCTACGTCTCCGTCTACTATAGGGAATATTTTAGTTTCTATAGTAAACTTACCATAACTTTGCATTTCGTAGTATTTTTTAAATGATGGCACTTTTACTGTTCCATTTGCAGTATTCATATCAAATAGTTCATCACTATTAAAAACTTTCTCGGCATTTTTAACACATTCCTCACTGTCTAAGTAATTTACTGCATTTGCACTGCTATCACTAAATTCTATAAATACTGCTAAATTTTTTATTTTTTTATTTGGTGTTTTAGTTCTTACAACCTCTGTACTTTCAGGTGCATATGCAAAATTATAAGTTGTAAAAATCAAATTAAAACAAATAAATATTACTAATGTAATACTGATGCACTTTTTCATCTATTTTTCCTTTCTTAGTTTTAACAATAGAAAACTTATACAAATAATACTTAGTATTAAAAGTCCACTTAAAATATATATAACTATTTGTTTAACATTTTCGTCTTTTTCTAGTTCTTTATAACTATTATAATCTATTGGTGCACTACCAGAGTATAACTGCAAGGTTCCTTCTTTTGTTTCATATAGGTATTCTTTTATCTCTCCTTTATTATTCATTACAGATAATAAAAAGTAGTCTTCAAATCCGTTTTTAAATTTATATCCAATGATTTCTTTTTCTTCAATAATCTGAGTCGATATTTCGAATCCTTCTTTTTCTTCTTCTAAATCTACTAAGTACAAGAAATGATTAGCAATCGCTATTGGAACAATTTTATTGATACATTCATTTTTTTCAGTGTCTATTATATAGAAATTACTTCTTTCTTCACTATCAATACCATAAATTATTGAAAAATGCTCTCCTTCAAATATATTAATTGTTTGATTGTTTATTGTATGTTCTTTTTTATTAAATCCTTCTGGAATAGCTATTTTCCTTAAATCCTTGACAACTCCTATTTCATTTTCTTTATATTTAAGATAAACTTCTGGTTCTTCATATGCATATGCCTTTATCTTATATATTCTTTCTTCATTATTTTCAGCAATTACTTTTATTTCAATTATATTTTCTCCTGGATTAAGCTCTCTTTCTCCAGTTCCTTCTATTCTTGATTTACTATCTTGCGCTTCTGCATTTATAGCAATTGTCTTTATATCTTTTGGTAAATCTACACTATATTCATTAATATTTGTATCAAAATTTGGTTCTAATGTCCCAGAATTTATATTTAGTGATGATAGTAAATTATTTGCTGATTTTACTTCAGTTTCAGGTTCCTTTTTAACAGGATTTTTTGTGTTATTATTTGAGTTATTATTTGATCCACTTGTATTTGGTTTTGTGCTTGTATCTGTGTTTGGTTTTGTATCTGGTTTTTCTTGGGACGTATTTGTATTCTGGCTTACAATTGTAGCTTTTACGCTTCTAGCTCCTGGTTTATATTCATTTGCGTCAGCATCTGAAAACCCAACTGTAGGCGTTGCAGTTACAGTTACACTACCACTCCCTCCAGCCTTAATATTTACTGTTTGATAATTTTGTTCAACCCATACACTATTTGCAGAAGCAGTTCCGTTTGTTACACTTATATTAACTCTTCCTATACAGTCTCCTCCTACTGAAATACTAAATGTTTCATTAGGACTTATTTGTGTTTTAGATGCTGTCATTTTGAACGTAGCAGCTTTAACACTTCCTCCCCAAAACATTAATACAAAAGTAAATAAAATTATTATATATCTTTTTTTCATAAATCCCCCTTATTCAAATATCTATTAAAATAGTTTAATAGATTTAGCTACTTATAATGTAACATATAATTGTATGTTTTACAATATAGCTATTAGTTTTTATGTGTTTATTATAGCAAAAACACCTATAATATAATTTTATTGATGAAAACCAAAATTATATTATAGGTGTTTTTAAATATTATTCTCAACTCTTATTAGACTATTTTTTCACCTAAAGTTCTACCTGCTAGTATATGGAAATGTAAATGTTCTACTGTTTGTCCTGCATCTTTTCCACAATTGGTTATAACTCTAAAACCTGTTTCTTCTATGTTTTGTTCTTTTGCTATTTTTTGTATAGCATTTATAATGGCTGCAGACATTTCACCATCTGCTTCTAATACTGATTTTACATGTTTTTTAGGAATTACTATAATATGAATTGGTGCTTGTGGATTTATATCTTTAAATGCTAATACTTTTTCGTCTTCATATACAATATCTCCTGGTATTTCTTTATTTATTATTTTACAAAATATACAATTTTCCATGTTTTCTCCTTATTTTATTAAAATAGCCTTAATACGTCTTACTCCTGCTGATGAAGCTTCTTCTTTCTTTATTTTGAATGTTCCTAAAATTCCTGTATGTGTTACATGAGGTCCACCACAAATTTCTTTGCTGAAGTCTCCTATTGTATACACTTTTACTTTGTCTCCATATTTGTTTTCAAATAACCCCATTGCTCCTGACTTCTTTGCTTCTTCATGACTCATTTCTTCACACACTACTGGTAAATCTTTTTGTATTTGTTCATTTACTATTTTCTCTACTTCTTCTAGTTCTTCTTTAGTTACTTTTTGTGGATGTGCAAAGTCAAATCTTAGTCTTTCCTGTGTTATATTTGAACCCTTTTGTGTTGCATGTTCTCCAAGTACTATTTGAAGTGCTTTATGAAGAAGGTGTGTTGCTGTATGGTAAGCAATTGTCTCTTCACTTTGGTCTGCAAGTCCTCCTTTAAATTTTTGCTCTGAACCAAGTCTTGATTTTGCTTGGTGTTCTTTAAATAGTTTGTCAAATGTTTCTAAATCTACATTAAATCCACTTTCTTTTGCTATTTCTGTTGTAACTTCTTGTGGGAAACCATAAGTTTCATATAATCTAAATACTGCTTCTGCCGAAAGAGTATTTTCTCCTTTTTCTTTTAGTTTGTTTAGTTCTTTTTGTAACTCTTTTTCTCCATTTTCTAGTGTTTTTACAAATTTATCTTTTTCTTCTAATATTGTACTTATTATATTTTCTTTATTTTGTACAAGTTCTGAATACATTTCCCCAAGAACTTCCATATTTAGAGTTATTAATTCTTTTAGTAGATTTAAGTCTATTTGAAGTTTATTTAAGTGTCTTATCATTCTTCTTATTAATCTTCTTAA
>CASTFX010000033.1 GCA_949448405.1 uncultured Clostridia bacterium | reverse complement strand
CTCGTCGGTAACATGAAAAGCGGCTAGAGATATATAGTAATATATATTCGAGATAAATGGCTATTCACGACAGAACCCGGCTTACAGATTTACTCTTTTTAAATTTAAAATTTAGGAAGTTCATATTTTGAACTTCCTTTAACTTTATTCAATTATCTTTTTCATATCATCTGGCAAATCTGCTGTAATTTCTATATTTTCTTTAGAAATAGGATGTATAAAAGCTACTTTATATGCATGCAAAGCTTGTCTAGTAATTAAATTTGATTTAGTAGCATAAAGGGTATCACCAAGAAGCGGATTACCAACATACATTGAGTGAACTCTTATTTGATGAGTTCTTCCAGTTTCTAGTATAAAATGCACTACACTAATATTATTTACTTCTTTAATTACTTCATAATGGGTTATAGCCTCTTGTCCGTTTTCGTCAATACATCTTTCAATAATACTTCCTTCTTTTCTTGCAATTGGTGCATTTATTGTATCAGATTTTTCTTTCAAAATACCGCTTAGTATTCCAATATATTCTTTTTTCAAAATTTTCTTCTTCATTTGTAATATTAAACATTCTTGTATATAGCTATTTTTAGCGAAGATAACTATACCTGTTGTGTCTTTATCTAGTCTATTCACAGGTCTTATCAATCTATGCAAAGAATTTTTATCAAAGTATGCTTTAACACCATTTGAAAGGCAATCAGTGTAATGTCTTAAAGAAGGATGAACAGCCATATCTGATGGTTTGTTCACAATTAACATATACTCATCTTCATATAATATATCTAAACTTATTTCAGAAGGTACTATATTAGAATTATCTTCTATGCAATTTAAATCAACTTGTATAATATCTCCTAGTTTTAGATTAATATTTTTATCTATTTGTTCATTATTTAAGAATATTTTTTTATCTCTCATAAGTTTCAGAAGTAGTCTAGATGATATTTTAAACTCATTTTTTAAAACTTCTCTAAGATTTAAGTATTTATCATCGATTACTTTATATTCTAAGTCCATAAAATCACCAAAGTATATTATATAGTATTTATCTAGTTTTGACAAATGTTATGTAATAAAACGGAATATAGCAAAGAATAGATATTTGCTTGTTTTTTTATTAAATATATAGTATACTAACTTTATTAACATTTGAATATTTGCGAGTATGCTGGAATTGGCAGACAGGCACGTTTGAGGGGCGTGTGTGATATCACGTATGGGTTCAAGTCCCATTACTCGCACCAGCTTTTGTTAAAATAATATATGCAATTTTAATTAATATTTATATTCAATAGTTCATTCTCAAATAAATTTGAATTTTATCCAAAAATATGGTATAATATAAGTGTAAAATGACGTCAAGACGTTTTACGTATTTATTCCAACCCATTTATATTTTTGGAGGAAAAAACAATGAAAGACCTTGAAAATTTAATCGTAGCATTTGCAAGTGGACTGCTTGTGAAACACACTCCCAGCACACAGGAGGCCGAGAGTGCCAGACAGCAAATCCAGCCGAGTATACAGCCTGCACCTGATGGAACCAAGGTTATATTCCAAAATTTGATGAGAGACCATCTCAACATAAAGCTTGATACTTGTGAGCTTGGTTCTTTTATCGACTACAGCTACTACCTTGGTAGGATTCGCAATGCCAGACCGTGGCATTCAAACACATTGTCTCTGTCGATTAGTCCTTATCTTCAGGACATCCTTGTTCAGCTTCCTACGCTTCCTGAAGGAGATGAGTATATCTTTCCTCCTCAAACGTCAGCTTCTATCAAAGTAGCTTGATTTGTCGGAGAAGACATGCTGATTGAAATGAAAAACTGCTCCCCGTGGATTGCAAACGCACTTGCTACCTTGTAAAATCAAGGAGGATGGCCCTGAACTTGAAACATAGTTCGGGGCCCCTTTTATTGTAGAATAATAATGTTCTATTTATACTTGTAGTAATCTTTAATTAATATAATTAATTTTAGTATATCTTTTTCAAATAAATATGTTATTAATGCTTGAAATTTATGCTATTTTGCTATATAATAGTTAATAATTATTATATAGGAGGAAAATTATGTCTTTTATTGAAGAAATTAAGCAAAGAGCTAAATCAGACATAAAAACAATTGTCTTACCAGAAGCAAATGATATAAGAACTTTAGAGGCAACAGAAATGGTTATAAAAGAAGGCTTCGCAAAAGTTATTTTAATCGGAAATGAAAATTCAATTTTAGAACTTGCACAATCAAAATCTTTGGATATCTCAAAAGCAACAATAATAAATCCAGAAACTTCTAATGAATATGAAGAATATGTACATAGTTTTTACGAACTTCGTAAATCAAAGGGAATAACAGAAGAGAAAGCAAAAGAATTAATGCTAGATTCTGTTTATTTTGGAATGATGATGGTAAAGTCTGGAAAAGCTGATGGTCTTGTTTCAGGAGCTGCTCACTCAACAGCTGATACTTTACGTCCAGCATTGCAAATTTTAAAAACTGCTCCAGGCACTAAACTTGTATCAGCCTTTTTTGTAATGTGTGTTCCAAATTGTGAATATGGTGAAAATGGTACTTTTGTATTTGCAGATAGTGGTTTAAATGCAAATCCAAATGCAGATGAATTATCAGAAATCGCAATTTCTTCAAGTAAAAGTTTCGAACAATTAGTAGGTAAAAAAGCAGAAGTTGCAATGCTTTCATATTCAACATATGGAAGTGCCAAATCCGACCTTGTAGATAAAGTAGTCGAAGCAACAAGACTTGTAAGGGAGAAGGCTCCAAATATATCTGTTGATGGAGAATTACAATCTGATGCTGCAATAGTTCCAGAAATTGCAAAAAGTAAAGCGCCTGGAAGCCTAGTTGCTGGAAAAGCAAATACTTTAATATTCCCAGACTTAAATACAGGAAATATATCATATAAACTTGTTCAGAGATTAGCAAAAGCAGAAGCATATGGACCACTTTGTCAAGGTATTGCAAGACCTGTTAATGACTTATCAAGAGGTTGCAGTAGCAAAGATATTGCAGGAGTTGTTGCAATTACAGCTGTTCAAGCTCAAACTCAAAATTAATATAAATATTAATATATAATTTTTAGGAGGTAAAAATGAAAGTTTTAGTTTTAAACGCAGGAAGTTCTTCTTTAAAATATCAATTAATAGATATGTCAAATGAAGAAGTATTAGCTAAAGGAAATTTTGAAAGAATAGGTCAAGATAATTCTTTCTTAACACATAAAGTAGGAGAAGATAAACATGTAATAGAAACTCCTGTAAAAAATCATGAAGAAGCCATTAAAATCGTTTTAGAGCAATTTACAAATAGTGAATATGGTGTAATTAAAGTTCTAGGAGAAATCGACGCAGTAGGGCATAGGGTAGTTCATGGTGGAGAAAAATTTGCAACATCTGTTGTAATAACTGATGAAGTTATAGAAGGACTTAAAGAATGTATACCATTAGCACCTTTACATAATCCTGCAGGCCTTTCAGGAATAGAAGCATGTAAAAGATTAATGCCAGGTACTCCTATGGTAGCTGTGTTTGATACAGCATTTCATCAAACAATGCCAAAAGAACATTATATATATCCAGTACCATATGAATATTATGAAAAATATGGAATTCGTAAATATGGTTTTCACGGAACATCTCACAGATTTGTTTCAGCAAGAGCTGCTGAACTTTTAGGTGGTCAAAGAGAAGATTTAAAAATAGTTACTTGTCACTTAGGACAAGGAGCAAGTTTAGCAGCTATTAAAGGTGGAAAATGCTTAGATACAAGTATGGGATTAACTCCTCTTGCTGGTATTCCTATGGGAACAAGATGTGGAGATTTAGATCCAGCATTAGTTAAATATATAATGGAATGCGAACATATTTCTATAGATGAAGTTGATAAAATATTAAATAAAAATTCAGGTGTGTTTGGAGTTTCAGGTATTAGTCCAGACTTTAGAGATATTGAAGAAGCTAAAGCTAAAGGAGATGAAAGAGCAACACTTGCACTTGATATTTATAATTATTTAGTTGCTCAATGTATTGCAAAATATGCAGTAACACTTCAAGGAATTGATGCAATTGTATTTACTGCTGGAATTGGAGAAAATCCAGGAACAGTAAGACAAGGAGTTTGTGATAATTTAGCATTTATGGGTGTAAAAATAGATGAAGCAAATAAATTTAAAAGAGGTTGCGAAGGTGAGCTTTCAACTCCAGATTCAAAAATAAAAGTATTTTTAATCCCAACAAATGAAGAATTAATGATAGCAAAAGATACAATGAGTTTAGTGAAATAAATACTATTATCTTCTTAGGTTATTTTAGTCTAAGAAGATTTTAAAAATATATGAATAAATATAAGGAGGAAAAATTAATGTCAAAAATTTTACCAGACATATCAAGAACTTTTAATGAATTTTTATTATTACCAAATCTAACAACTGAAGAATGTGTACCAAATAATGTATCATTAAAAACACCTTTAGTTAAATTTAAAAAAGGAGAAGAACCTAAATATTCAGCAAATATACCTATGGTTTCTGCGATTATGCAATCTGTATCTGGAGAAAAAATGGGAGTTGCTCTTGCACGTGAAGGTGGAGTATGTTTTATATATGGTGCTCAATCAGTTGAGTCACAAGCTCAAATGGTATATCGTGTTAAAAAGCATAAAGCTGGTTACGTTATAAGTGATTCTAATGTAAAAAGTGGTACAACTTTAAGAGAGGTTATGGCATTAAGTAAAAAAACTGGACATTCAACAGTTATAGTAACAGATGACGGAACTGCAAATGGAAAATTTTTAGGAATTGTCACAGATAAAGATTATAGACCATCTAAAGATAATCTAGATGCACCAATAGATGAGTATATGACTAAAGCAGAGGATACAATTTCTGCTAAAAAAGGAATTACTTTATCTGAAGCAAATGATATTATATGGAATAATAAAATTAACTGTTTACCTATTCTTACAGAAGAGGGCAATTTAAAATATCTTGTATTCAGAAAAGACTATGAAGAGAGAAAGAATAATCCTAATTCTCTATTAGATGAAAATAAAAGATATATAGTAGGTGCTGGTATAAATACTAGAGATTATGAAGAAAGAATTCCTGCTCTTGTAGATGCTGGTGTAGATCTTCTATGTATGGATTCTTCTGATGGATATTCAATATGGCAAAAAAGAACAATAGAATTTGATAGAGAAAGATATGGAGATAACGTAAAAATAGGAGCTGGAAATGTAGTAGATGCAGAAGGATTTAGATATTTAGCAGAAGCTGGTGCTGACTTTATAAAAGTTGGTGTTGGTGGAGGTTCTATTTGTATCACAAGAGAAACAAAGGGAATAGGACGTGGACAAGCCAGTGCTTTAATTGATGTAGTAGAAGCAAGAAACAAATATTTCGAAGAAACAGGAATATATATACCAGTATGTTCTGATGGTGGAATAGTACATGACCATCATATAACAATTGCTTTAGCTTTAGGTGCTGATTTTGTAATGATGGGTAGATATTTTGCAAGATTTGATGAGAGCCCAACAAGAGTATTAAAAATTGGAAACAACTATGTAAAAGAATATTGGGGAGAGGGGTCTAATCGTGCTAAGAATTGGCAGAGATACGATTTAGGAGGAGATAAAGACAAATTATCTTTCGAAGAAGGTGTTGACTCTTATATCCCATATGCAGGACCTTTAAAAGATACTCTAGATGTAACTATATTAAAAATCAAGTCTACAATGTGCAACTGTGGTGCAACAACAATTAAAGACTTACATAAAAATGCAAGATTAACTATGGTTTCAGATGTAAGTATTTCTGAAGGAAAAGCACATGATGTAATCTTAAAAGAAATTGATAATTCATATAAAAACTAAATTACATAAAAAATCCTCAATTAAATTGAGGATTTTTTTTATTATAATTCTGGACCTTCTTCGCTTGGACTATCTTTATCCGCTGAGCCATCTTTACTTGTTAGATTTAAAGGTCTATATGGATTAAGTTTACTACTGCTTCTAGTAGTTCTTTTATCTTCTCTATCAATAAAAGCTAATGCCATAGTTTGAAAAATAGAACTTTGAAGCTGATTAAAGAAGGTAACATACCTATTAAGATCATTTAATGGATTAGGAATATCTTCATATCTAATATATTCAGGTAAAAGTCCTTCGCCTGTTGGAAGTAATTTTTCACGTTTCTGATAAAGTTCTGATAAATGTTCATTATATGCTCTAAATAATGTACTTTCTGTATCAATTTTTGTAATTAATCTATATGCTTCATATAAATCAAAAGGTGTTATCATTATACGCTTAGTCTCAAAATCATTTCCTGTCATTTTTGCTATTGCACATTGAGGGGATATATTCATTATATGAGATAAAAATTCTATCTTATATTGAACACTTGCTGTTGGATCTGTATATCTTGTCCCATCTCCAATAGCAGGAATAGTTTTAAGTTTAAATGATTTATCTGGAAGTTTAGTATGTGCTGAAAATCCTGTATTTCCATCTTTATATTGTTCCATTGTTTGAATTTGACATTCTACTGGAAATTCTATACATTCATAACTAGAAAAATTAGTTGGAAAATGCATAGGAATCGAAATATTTAATCCTATAAATTCAGAACGATAGCCATTAGACGTTTTTTTACTTTTTGTTCTTTTTTCATCATCTGATACAGTTACTCCAAGAGTTGATAAAAGTTCACTCTCATTAAAAGTTCTCATCAAATCAGATCTAAGCTTATATAGGGTTGCTTCATTAGCATAAACATTTCTAAGTTCTGTAAGCAGTTTCTTTATATCTATATCTGTAAGTCTCAATATTGCTTCAAGTTCCATCTTTTTGTTAGAGTCTTCAAACATTTGCCTGTAATTGCTTAAATCACTATTTAAAGTGTTAATTTTATCTTTATAATACTTTTTTCTAGCCGATGCTTCTTTAGGAAAGCTCTTAAATAATTGTCTTAAAACTTCAATACATTTTGAAGAATAATCCTGAAATGTCATTGTTGGATTATCCGATAAAAACTGATATGTATCTGTTAAAAATCGTCTAACTCTTTCTCTTTGCTGTATTAGTTTTTGAAGCTTCTCGTCTCCATTTGAATAGAAAACTGTATGTTGTGCTTCTGGAACAATTTTAAATCCAATATAATCTGTAATCTGGGCTCCTTGTTTTTCTTCTCTTGTAGACCATTCCTTCATTTTATCTGCTAAACTTTGGTCTGATTTATATCTACTATATATTTGAATAGGGAAGGCATCTGGTGCATTAATTCTTTCGTTTTCAAGTATTATAGCAGCCATAATATATTGAATTAATTCCTGAACTTTTGAATCTTTAAGTGCTATAAAATCCTCATTTGGTGTGTCTGCAACAAGTGCTGCGAATTTTTGCAACTGTAGTGTTGAGATTCCTTGAGCTTCTATATTTGGATTAAAATCATTTTGTAAAACAGCATAATCTTCTCTAAATTTTCTTCCTTTTTCATTCATGTTAAATCTCCTTTTTATCGGATTATTCCCATTCAATAGTAGCAGGTGGCTTAGAGGTTATATCATAAACTATTCTATTAATATGTTTAACCTCATTAACAATTCTACTAGAAACTTTTTCTAATATTTCATAAGGAATTCTTGCCCAAGTTGCAGTCATAAAATCAGAAGTCTCAACTGCTCTTAAAGCTAGGGTATAGTCATAGGTTCTTTCATCACCCATAACTCCAACTGATTTTAAATTTGTTAAAACAGCAAAGTATTGGTTTAATTTTCTATCTAAACCAGCTTTAGCAATTTCTTCTCTAAAAATATAGTCTGCTTCTTTTAAAATATTTAACTTTTCATCTGTAATATCTCCAATAACACGTATCGCAAGTCCTGGCCCAGGGAATGGTTGTCTGTACACTAAATTTTCTGGTATTCCTAGTTCAAGACCAGTTTTTCTAACTTCGTCTTTAAATAAATCTCTAAGCGGTTCAACTATTTCTTCAAAGTTAACATAGTCAGGAAGTCCTCCAACATTATGATGACTCTTAATTGTTTGACCTTTTCCGACTCCACTTTCTATAACATCAGGGTAGATAGTACCTTGTACTAAAAACTCAACTTTACCAATCTTTTTAGCTTCTTCTTCAAATACTCTAATAAATTCTTCGCCTATTATTTTTCTTTTTCTCTCTGGTTCTGTAATACCTGCAAGTTTAGCTAAAAATCTATCTTTAGCATTAACTCTAACTAAATTTATATCATATTGTTCTCTAAATACCTTTTCAACTTCATCTCCTTCATTTTTTCTAAGAAGTCCATGATCAACAAATATACATGTCAAATTTTTTCCAATAGCTTTATTTAAAAGAACTGCAGCTACTGATGAATCAACTCCACCAGATAGGGCACATAAAGCTTTTTTATCTCCAATTTTTTCTTTTAAAGCTTTAACTGATTCTTCAACAAAAGATGACATATTCCAAGTCCTTTTGCAACCACAAATGTCTAGGAAATTACTAATTATTTTAATTCCATTTTTTGTATGATTAACTTCTGGATGAAATTGTATTCCATATATTTTTCTTTCATCATCTGCAATACCAGCAATAGGGCAGTCATCAGTATATGCTATTTTCTTAAATCCTGCTGGAAGCTTATCTACAAAGTCTGAATGTGTCATTAGACATTCATTTACATTTTCAAATCCCGCAAAAAGGGGAGAGGTATTATCTATATTAACTGGCATTGTTCCGTATTCTCTTCTATTAGCTCTTGCGACATTTCCTCCAAAAGTTTGACTTATTAATTGTAATCCATAGCATATACCAAGTATTGGTATACCTAATTCAAATATCTTATTATCTACTTTTGGAGCATTTTCTGAATAAACACTTGAAGGTCCTCCTGTGAAAATAATCCCTTTTGGAGCTATTTCTTTTATTTTTTCTACTGTTATATCAAATGTAACTATTTCTGAATAAACATTGTTTTCTCTAACACGTCTTGCAATTAATTGATTATATTGTCCATAAAAATCTAATATTAATATTTTTTCGTTATCTTTCATTTTTAACCTCCATAACAATTTATATAATGTTTATTATACCATATTTGGGTATTTTATGTAAATATTTATTTCATAGAATTTAAGTTTTTATATAAATAATCTTTCATTTTAATTTTAAAACTGTTTCTACTGCTAAAACATTTGTAATATATCTCTTTATATTATTTAAGACAGATAGGGTAGTTCCTTCAATTTTTGTATCTCTAGTTATTTCTACTTTATTTCTTTCTTCATTTGATTTCTTTTTTAAATTTAAGTAACTTGCTATTGCGTCGCTATCTGACTTAGCAAGTTTTTTTAAGTCTTCGGCAGAATCAATAAACTTACAATCATCTATATTACTTATATAGCAATGCTCTAATAGAACAATAGGTATATCATGTAGAGTTGGATATCTAATTATTCCATAATAATCTAGAAGAGTTCCATCTAGGTAATAACCGTCATTTGATTCAGTATGTCTTAATTTTATTCCATTACTATTTATTCCTAGTTTAGTTAGATTAGTAAGTAATTCATTAGCAAGTTTTCTCATCTCAGAATTGTATTTTGGAAGTGCAGTTATATAAGCTGTTGCACCATTTAAACTTGGATTTGCATTAGAATCAATATGTATACTTATAGCTAAATCTGCATTATAGCTTTTCATTATATCTGCGCGTATTTCTCTTGGTATAGTTTCTCCTAAAGTTTGAAAAGTAGGGCATGTTAAATAAACTTTTGTATCTTCATATTCTTCTAAATAGGTCTTTAAATAACTAGCTATTTTCCATACTTGATTTCTTTCATATAGAGCTAATGACTGATTAATTGCACCTGTGTCATTTCCTCCGATGTCCTGGGTCAATTACTATTGTTATTGCTGAAACATTTTTAGATAAAAGTATTAAGAATAAAAAAATGAACAGAATGAATAATACTTTTCTTTTCATTAAAAAATTTTCTCCTTTTTTGTTTATTATTTAATTTTATCACTTGCTACTTTAATTGTAAACACAGTATTCAAAATACACAAATATTATAATTAAATGTAAAGAAAAGGGAGCATTTTGAGATTCTAAATTTTGTTATATTGTCATAATATATCTGTCGCAAAATTTACATAATTTCATAAAATATATGGAGTATTTATTTAAGGAGGTAGGCAACTCTTGAAAATAACAAATAAAAGAATAGCTTTTGGCTTAACAAGTTCTTTTTATTCTTTTAATTCCACTATAAATGAAATGAAGAAGATAGTCATAGATGGTCGGTGAAATCTTTCCAATTATGTCATATGGCGCTTATTCTACTGACAGTAAATTTGGAAAGGCAAAGGATTTTATAGAAAAAATCGAAAAAGTAACAGGTAAAGAAATGATAAATACTATGAACGAAGCGGAATCTATAGAGTCTGATATTATCGTAATAGCTCCTTGTTCTCGGAAATAGTATTGCTAAATTTGCATCTTCAATTTATGATACTCCTGTACTTGTTAGCGTAAAATCCCATCTAAGATCTAATAAACCTGTTCTTCTAGGTGTTGTGGCTAAAGATGGACTTAGTACTAATGCCGAAAACATAGGTAAATTATTAAATAGTAAAAACATTTTTTTTATTCCTTTTACTCAAGATAATCCTATAACTAAACCTTTTTCTTTATCTTTTTCTCCAAAATCGATAATAAGTGCAATCGAATATGCCTTAGAATATAAGCAAATACAACCGATATTATTATAGCTCAAATTTATACAAACACTTTTTTGTATTTTTTAAATAAAAAGTATTGACATTAAACTTTTGTTCGTATATAATGAGTCCATAAAGCAAATAACTGTTTGTTATAAAAGGAGTGTTTAGTTATGGTAATAAAAGATTGGAAAAAATTTTTAAGAGCATTGTTAATAATAATAGGAATTATTATATTTATAAATTTTCTTATTCCTGATAAATCATTTTCACATCAAGATGTAAGTTATAAAACAATAACAGTTTTAAATGGAGATACTTTATGGGATATAGCA
>CASTFX010000032.1 GCA_949448405.1 uncultured Clostridia bacterium | reverse complement strand
TGATATGCTTTCATTATTAACCGCAAATAAAACTTTCATTTGTTAACTCCTTCCAAAACCTTTTATTACAATGACAAATATTAGTGGTAATATTTGTGCTATTACGAATAATGTAATAAAACCTATCATTGTATAAAATCCTTTATATCTTACATCTAACTTTCTTATACCTATTACATATTGATATACTGCGCTTATTACTATTCCTAAAAAGCAAAAAGGTATACTGAATATCCTTATTTTATTTAATATAAAAGCTGTAAGTCCATATGCATCTGACCCATATTTTACTTTATAATCTTCTAATTCTTCCTTTTGGTCTTCTGAAATTTTTATAAGTTGACTTGTTGAATCTGAATTTAGAACTTCTTGTGCATCAACATCTGATGTTGCAAATACTTGACTTGTGAAAGAACATATAAGTATTAATATTACTGCTACAAATCCTATTACTTTTTTCATTTTCAAGTTCCCTTCTATCTAATATATTTCTAGTTTTAAATTTACATATAATATCATACAATACTATCTTAAAAATATCAAGTGATTTTTGGTAATTTTTTCTTAAACTACTATTAATAATTCTTTATATTTCAATTTTACCACTAAATTTTTTGTTAATACTTTCTTTTAGCCTTGAATTTTCTTTTTTATTGAGGTTTGGGTCATCTGATAATATCTTTATTGCTAATGCTTGTACACCTTTTAATATTTCCATATCCTCGAAAAGGTTTGCAACTTTAAATTCTGGTATACCATGTTGTTTTGTTCCGAAAAATTCTCCTGAGCCTCTTAATTCTAAGTCTTTCTCTGATATTACAAATCCATCATTAGTTTCCTGCATTACTTTCATTCTTTCTCTTATATTGTCTGATCTTCCTTGATATTTTAGTATGCAATATGACTTGTATTCTCCTCTTCCTACTCTTCCTCTTAATTGATGAAGTGCTGCAAGCCCAAATCTTTCTGCATTTTGTATTACCATTACGCTTGCATTTGGAACATTTACTCCAACTTCAATAACCGTTGTTGATATTAAAATGTCAATATCTCCATTTTTAAATTCTTCCATTATGCTGTCTTTTTCTTTCTGTTTAAGTTTTCCATGTATGTATTCTACTCTATACTCACTAAATACTTGTGTCTTGTATTTCTCAAATAATTCTAGTACAGATTTTGCATCTATTTCTTCATTTTCTTCTACTAAAGGACACACAATATATGCTTGCCTTCCGCTCTTTATCTGTTCTTTTATGAAATTGTTTACTCTATCTTCCATAGAAAGTCCTACTGCAAATGTTTCAATTTTTTGCCTATTAGGTGGTAATTCATCTATTACAGAAATATCCAAATCTCCATATAAAATAAGAGCCAAAGTTCTCGGTATTGGCGTTGCTGTCATAACTATTTTGTCTACATTCTTTCCTTTTTCTCCTATGACTTTTCTTTGATTTACCCCAAATCTATGTTGCTCATCTGTTATAACT
The DNA here is from genome assembly GCA_949448405.1 of uncultured Clostridia bacterium. GTDB lineage: Bacteria > Bacillota > Clostridia > TANB77 > CAG-508 > JAAWPK01. Next base: position 9,664 of record CASTFX010000032.1, on the reverse strand, counting down.
AATCCTAGATTTTTAAACACTACATTTTCTTGTAATATCGAATGTGTTCCGTATTATAACATCTATATTTCCTTCTTCTATATCAGCTAAAACCTCTCTTTTTTTCTTAGCTGGCATATTACTTATTAATAATTCACATCTAATTCCAAATTTATCTAATATATTTGAAAAACTTTCTAAATGCTGAGTTGCAAGTATTGAGGTTGGTGCCATAATTGCCATTTGATATCCTGACTTCACTGCTTTATACGCTGCAATTATTGCAACTACTGTTTTCCCGTGAGCCGACGTCTCCTTGAAGAAGCCTATTCATTATTCTGTCTGATTCCATATCTTTGTCTATTTCTTCAAGTGCTCTAAGCTGTGCCCCTGTTAACTTAAAAGGTAATTCATTTATTACATCAGACATTTTAATATTTTTATCAAATTGTATTCCACTTTCTTTCTTTGTGCATTTATTTTTTAGGTTTAGCAACAAAAGTTGCATATTCAAAAGTTCTTCAAATGCTAATCTTACTCTTGCTTTTTCAAATTCTTTAAAGTCTTCAGGGAAATGAATTTTACTTACTGATGAGTTGATGTCTAATAATTTATTTTCTTCTAATATATAGTTTGGAAGAGTCTCTGGAAGTTTATCTTTTACTAAACTTAGTCCATTTTCTATTATCTTTCTTATTTGATTTTGAGATATACTATATGTAAGTGGATATATTGGTATTATCTTGCCTGTATTTTTTTGCATTCCATTTTTATCAAAGGCAGGAGATATCATTTGAATATGTCCACCTTTTTTAGTTATTTTCCCAAAGAAATAATATTCTTCTCCAACTTTGAAATTTTGCTTTAAGTATGGTTGATTATACCAAGTCATTTCACATGCTTCTGTTTCATCTCTTACTATCATTCTACATATTTTCATTTTTCTACTTCTTGCAGTTATAACTTGCATATTTGATACAACATAAGCTTTTATTAGTATCTCTTCTCCATCTTCTGCGTCTTCTAACTTTTTTATTTTACTTCTGTCTTCATAATCTCTTGGATAATATGTAATTAAATCTTCTAGTGTATATATTCCGAAGTCTATTCAATGTTTTCGCTCTTGCTTCTCCTACACCTTTAACATATTGCACATTTGTGTCTAATTCCATATACAAACCTCTTATACTTTAGTTTTTGTCATTATATAACAAATTTTTGTTTTGTACAACTATATTTTCACAAATTAAAAAGACGCGCTTGCGTCTTTTTTTCTATATATCCATTTGGCTTCCTAAGAATCCAGCTGCTGATTCTACTACTTTTTGTTCTGTTTCACCCATTTTTGTTTTTTGATCTTTTGATAGAAGAATTACGCTTCCTATTACGTCTCCTTGTGCTATTATTGGGTATACTACTTGTGAGTTTAATTTTCTCTCATTGTTTTCATTTTTTGTAACTGGAATAGCTACTTCGTTGTTTTCTTTACTTATATATACTTCTTTATCATCCATTAGTTGTTCTAATTCTTGTGATAAATCTTGTTCTAAAAATTCTTTTTTAGATGTTCCTGATACTGCAATTACAGTGTCTTTATCTGTTATGCAAGCTATATGTCCAGTTGTCTTTGATAGAGTTTCTGCATATCCACTTGCGAATTCTGAAAGTTCACCAATAGGAGAATATTTCTTAAGTATTACTTCTCCTTCTTTGTCTGTAAATATTTCAAGTGGATCTCCTTCTTTTATACGAAGTACCTTTCTTATTTCCTTTGGAATTACTATTCTTCCTAAATCATCTATTCTTCTAACTACGCCTGTTGCTTTCAAAATTATTCCTCCTTCTTTCTTTTATAGTAGAAATTTTCTTCATTTTAATGAAAAAAATCTTCATACTAAATAGTTATGTGGTCTCTATAAATTTCTTTTTAAGAAATAGAATTTATCGGACCGTTTTTTTACTTTAAACCTATTATTTGTAAAGTTTAAAAAATTATTCATAAAAAGAAGAATATTGTTTTTTTAAATTATAAATTTCTAAGTTATATTTTTCTTCCTATATGTATATAATGTTTTATATAAAGTTTTTCTAGTTATTGGAGGTTTTTTATGAATATTAAAAGAATAAATGAAATTTTAAAAAATAAAGAAAAATGTGATGTTTTTTATGAAGACAAGCCTGTATGGATACAAGAATTAAATAGTAATATGGCAACTGTCGGATTTATTGATGGATCTGGGGACAAAAATGTATGTGTAGAAGACTTATATGAAAATAGAATGGGTTACTAAAATAACCCATTCTATTAATTATTATTTGTTTTATTACAATATTTATCATAAATTTTTTTCAAATTTTTCTTATTTATAGTTTTGTCTATTCCATTTTCACTTACTTGTGTAAATACTTCTGTTAAAAAATCTTTAATTGCTTCATTTGTATCAGCTCTATCTCTTTCTTTTGTGTTCCAATATTCTAGTTCGAATTCTTTTGTCCATTCTTTTCCTTTATATGTTATTCCTGCTGCTAATTTATCACAAACCATTTCTTCACAATACTTAAATGGAATTATTGGTTGTTCTTTTACTTCTCTATCATACCAATATTCAAGATGATGTTTATTTCTTCCCTTATGATGAAGCCATGCTTTTGAGTATCCATTTTCTTCTCTTGCAACTGGTATTGGGCTTCTTTTCCCTTGTTGATAATATTTTACTGATTCAGAAAACTCTGTGTAGGAAAATTTAGATAAATCGTGCATAAGTCCTCTTAATGGAATCCCTGCTTTTATTGAAAGTTTAAATACTTGCCATTTATGTTTTAATACAGTTTTTAAATGTCCTACAAAATTCATTTTTACTATTTCTTCCTTTCTTAATACATAAATCAATTTTGTAAAAGAATTAGTATAGTGCTAGGCATTCAAGAAAGAAATACCGAAGGCGTACTTATGTACGTTGAGGATTTTCTTTCGTAGAATAACGACGCAATATGCTGATTATTTTACAAAATTATCTCCTTGTATTTTGGTCAATAATTCTTTCCACGCTTTTTGTCTATGTGTGTGCCCTATTTCTTCTTCTGTTAAGTCATTCATAACTCTATCAAATCCATCTGGTATTAATACTGGTCCAAATGTTAATTTTCCCATAGTTCCTTTTTCTTTTGCTATTTTCCCTTTTGTAATTCCTTCACAAATAAATTTCTCTTCATTTTCAAGTATAGCAGTTAAAACGCATACAAACTTGGCTGACCTATCTTCTATACCTTCCATCTCGTTTAATAGCTTATCTAGTACTATTTCTTGTGGCGCATGATCTCCTGCATATCTTGCTGTATGTACTCCTGGTCTTCCGATTTAATGCATCTACCATAAGTCCTGCATCATCTGCAACTATTATTCCTTTTATATTATTTCTCTTGCAAAATTCTTTTACTGCTTCTGCTTTTATATTAGAATTTTCTTCGAATGTTTCTCCGTTTTCTTCTATTTCTTCGTTAAATCCTATATCTTTCAAAGTAACTATTTGTACATCATATTTATTATATGTTAGGAAATCTTGTACTTGGTTTTTCTTTCCTTCATTTGTTGTTGCATATATAATTTTCATATTCTTACTCCTCCATTATTTCATATAGATTTTAGCATATGAATAGCAATTTTTCAAGATATGATATTTAGTTATTTTTTAATTTAATCTTAAGAATATTAAAATTGACTTTAGTGCATTTATATATTAGAATTATAATATAATTTTTAAGGGGTGATTAATTTGAAAAAGTACCTAAAAACTATACTTTTAATAACTTTTATATTAGTAATTCTATTATCTACATGTTCTCTTGCTGCGCCTTCTAAAGATACACTGAAAAATATTAATGTAAATGATATTAATCTAAATAGTATTAATGATAAAAAAGTTGATAATTTGAAGGATGTTCTAAATTCTATTGATATCACTAAACTTGATTCCACTGCTGTTATGGAAAATATAGATAAATCGGAAATAGCTACTGGAAATCTAAACTCTGTTAACGTAAATGCAATAAATGTAAACGAAGTTGTTGATATTTATGATAAGCTTTCTGAGGTTATATCTAATGAAGAAATTGCAGACTTAATTAAAGATAATAGTGAACTTTTGGAAGATGCTGGTTTAAGTTCTGGAGCTTTATCTGCTTCTGAAACTTTACTTAGAACTTTCGATTCTGACGCAGTTATAGATATTGTAAAAAACGATTTGGATATAAATAAATTATTAAATATGTATAAAAATGGAGATTCTTTAGAGAAGATTATAGGATCTATCATTTCTGATACTTCACTTCAAACTAAAATTAGTATTTTAACAAAATTATTATTTGCTAACTTTTACGTTAGACTTATTCTTGTTATTTTGATAATTGTTGGTATTTATTCAGTATTCATAACTTATCTAATATTTGGAAAAGCTGGCAAAAAGAATTGGGCTACTTTTATACCTATTTATAGAGATATTGTACATTTAAAAGTATGTGGACTTTCTCCTTGGCTTCTTCTTCTTTCGTTCATTCCTATTCTTGGTTGGCTTATGCTTATGGCTATTGCAATTATTGGTAGATTTGAACTTTCTAAAAAATTCGGACATGGCTTTTTCTTTGGACTAGGACTTTTAGTCTTACCTACACTATTTAGAAGTATTATCGCTTTTTCAAGTAATGAATATATTGAAGATTTATATGCAGATGATGAATAAAAAATTTGAAGTATTATGTAGATTTTTTTATATAATACTTTATTTTTTTCAAAATTTGTTATATAATATTATGTGGAAATTATTTATCTATTTATGAAAGGAGAAATATTTATGTGGTATATTTGGTTAATTGCTGCTGGTGTTTTCTTTATAATGGAAATTGCAACCGTTGGATTTATGATTTTCTGGTTAGGAGTTGCCGCACTTATCGTTTGTCTTGTTAGTTTATTTACAGCTAATGTATTTATTCAAATGTCAATATTCGTAGTGCTTTCTGCTTTACTTCTACTATGCACAAGACCATTTATTGAAAAGTTTGTTATAAAAAAAGATGAAAAAGTTATAACTAATGCTTATTCAATAATTGGAAAAGAAGCAATTGTTACAAGTTCATTCGATGCTTCATCAAAACTTGGTCAAATAAAGATAGGTTCTGAAAAATGGACTGCAAAATCTGCAAACGACGAAATTTTTAATGAAGGCGATAAAGTAAAAATCGAAACTATTGATGGTGTTAAAGCCATAGTTTCTAAAATTTAGTTTTTAAAGTTTTATTATATATATTAAAAGGAGGATTTTTTATGTGGTTTTTAATAGTATTACTTGTAATTATAGTAATAATTGCATTTAAATCAATTAAAATCGTTAAACAAGCTGAGGTTTATATTATTGAAAGATTAGGAAAATATCACAAAATTGCAGACGCTGGTCTTACAATTATTGTTCCTTTCTTCGATCATGTACGTTCTGTTGTTAGTTTAAAACAACAAACAATGGATATACCACCTCAAGGAGTTATTACAAAAGATAATGTTACAATAACAATAGACACTGTAGTTTTCTACAAAATTACAGACCCTGCAAAGGCAGTTTATGAAATTCAATCTTTAAGAAAAGGTATTGAATACTTAGCTATCACAACTATTCGTGATATCGTTGGTAAAATGGACTTAGACCAAACATTTAGTTCAAGAGATATGATTAATGATAGATTAAGAGTTATCCTTGATGAAGCAACAGACCAATGGGGATGTAGAGTAGACAGAGTTGAAATCAAAGACATTACTCCACCAGCTGATATTCGTGATGCTATGGAAAAACAAATGAATGCAGAAAGAAATAAAAGAGCTGCTATCCTTCAAGCTGAAGGAGAAAGACAATCTGCAATCACTATTGCTGAAGGTCAAAAAGAAGCTGCAATTCTTGCTGCTGAAGCTGATAAAGAATCTAGAATTAGACGTGCTGATGGTGAAGCTGAAGCTATCAAAAAAGTTGCTGAAGCTAAATCTCAAGAAATCGAAATGATTTATTCTGCAATGAAGAAATCTAACCCTGATGATAAATTAGTTCAACTAAAATCATTAGAAGCTTTAAAAGAAGTTGCTAAAGGAAATGCTAATAAAGTATTTATACCTTTTGAAGCAACTAAAGCATTAGCTAGTCTTGGTTCTGCAGCAGAAGTTTTCAAAGATAAATCTTCTAAATAAGTAAATACATAACAAAAAATCTTCACTGTTAACAGTGAAGATTTTTTTGTTAATACTTTTAAATATATATTTCTAAGTAAGAGATTACTAAATATGCTACATAGTATATTGCTTGAATTATAATAAATGTTTTTAAGAATTTTGTATTATTCTCTTCCCCACATAATGCTTTTACCCCAAAGAATGTAAATATTATACTTATTATTGTACAAAATGATGTAAATGGAGTTAATAATTTTGATATACTATTACTAATTACATATAATATACTTACTATGTCTGCAACTATAACTGGAATTTTTGCTGCTGTAATTGCTGTCATTATTGTTATAAATGACTTTTTATTGTTTTTATTTACAATAAAGATTATTAGTGACATTACTATAATTCCGATTATTGGAGCAACCATTACTTTTAATAGTGTTAAGAAATGTTTTGTGAAGCTATATGCAAAAAAGTCATCTATTGATGCATATCTTCTTGCTAAATGTACTATTGCAAGTGCTATAATCCATACTATAACAAGTACAATAGCATATTTAAAGTCTTTATTTTCTTTATCGTCAGCTATTTCTTTTAATCTTTCTAATGGTTTCTTTACCATCTCTGTTATAAATCCTGTTGTTGCTTTTGCGTCTTTTTTAATGTTTACATTTTTTATAGTTTCTTTTACTTCTTTTGCAGTTTTTACAGTTTCTGCTTTGATTTCTTCTTTGTTTACTGCTGATTCTTTGTTTTCATTTTCTTCCATGAAAAATCCTCCTTTTACTAATTTATATAATGATTATACTATATATATTCCAATTTGTCATTCTTTTTTTATTTTTCATGTACAATAAAAAAACTGAGGCATAACCTCAGAATTTTTCTTATTGTATTCCATATTTTTTCTTGAATTTATCTGCTCTACCACCTGTTGTATTTTGTTTTAAATTACCTGTCCAATAAGGATGACATTTTGAACAAACATCAACAGACATTGATTTTTTTGTTGATTTTGTTTCTAATACGTTTCCACATGCACATGTTATTGTTGATTCTGTGAATTCTGGATGTAAACCTTCTTTCATTATGCATTTCACCTCTTTCTCTTTTTTAATATCTATTAGAAATTATTTTTCCTCGTTGTGTTCTTGGTTTGAAACATACTGTGCTGATTGAGTTAATTGGTCTATATATGGTATTTTTTTAACTAATTTTGCCACTATATTAAATAAACATGCTATTATTATTATTAGCATTCCTATTTTTTTCCAATACTTTGCTAGCATAGTATCCCCTCCTAAACCCTATTATACTTTTACCGTATTTTTTATTATACATGCTTTTTTTAGTTTTGTCAATGTATATGTTGTAAAATTTGTGCTTAGATTTATGTTATTTGTAACATAACTGTTATTTTTGTATAAACTATTATTAGGAAACTTACATTATAATACTTGGGAGTAACATAAGATATGAATAGTTTATACGATTTAAAACTAGATGAAGCAGGTATTGTACAAGAACTTAAATGCATTCGGCCCTTTAAAAAGGAGACTTTTAGACTTAGGAATTGTAAAGAATACAAAAATTACTCCAGTTTTTAAGAGTCCTTCTGGTGACCCTACTGCTTTTGAAATACGAGGTACATTAATTGCGCTAAGAAAAGAAGATACTTCTTTGATTAAAGTAAAATCTTTTTAATATTTAATATAAGAGTAAGTAAATCTTACTCTTAAAAATTTTTAATATAAGAGGTGATTATTAATGGGTCTTACTTCTATGTCTACTGGTAATCATGTAATAGAACAAGATGTCTTTGAAAAAGCCATTCGGCTGTGATTATACTATTGCACTTGCTGGTAATCCTAATGTTGGTAAAACTAGTATATTTAATAATTTAACTGGTATGCATCAGCATACTGGTAATTGGCCTGGTAAAACAGTTGCATATAGCTATGGAATGTGCAAACATAATAATAAAAACTTTCTTTTAGTAGATTTGCCTGGTACATATTCTTTAATGTCTAATTCAAGTGAAGAAGAGATTGCAAGAAATTATATATGTTTTGGAAACTCAGATTATTGTATAGTTGTAGTTGATGCAACTTGTATTGAAAGAAATTTGAATTTAGTTTTCCAAGTTTTAGAAATGACTCCTAATGTAATTGTTTGTGTTAATTTACTTGATGAGGCAAAAAAGAAATCAATAAAAATTGATTTAGAAAAACTTTCTAATTTATTGGGTGTTCCTGTGGTTCGGAACCATTGCTAATAAAAAGAAAACTTTAGTAAACCTTTTAGATACTTTACACGATTCTTTACAAAGCAGTTCTTCTTCATCTAACACTTTTCATATTGAATATAGTAATGATGTTGAAGAATATATCTCCATAATTGAACCTGATATAAAAGATATTCTTCCTACAGAAAAACAATATCTTTCTAGATGGGTTTCCTTAAAATTATTAGACGAAAATTCATCAATCAATATAGCTTTGCAAAAGAATTTGAATATTGATATAGAAAATAATACCCCCATACAAGAAAAGCTGTCTAAAATCAAATCTGAGCTTAAAGAAAAGGGGTTAAGTCTATCTTCTCTTCGTGATAGTATAGTTTCAAGTATTATATTAAAATCTGAAGATATAAGAAAAAAGACTTGTACTTTTGCTAATTCTAAGTATAATGAGAAGACTAGAAAAATCGATAAAATACTTACTTCAAAAAGGTATGGCATCCCTATAATGCTTACCTTCTTAGCTTTAATATTTTGGCTTACAATTACTGGTGCAAATTACCCTTCTCAGATTTTATCTGGTTTTTTTGGAAATATTCAGGATGGTTTATTAACTCTCTTTGCAAAATTAAATGTTCCTGATTTTTTTACAAATATTTTAATATATGGAATGTACCAAACTGTAACTTGGGTAGTCTCTGTTATGCTTCCTCCTATGGCTATCTTCTTCCCTTTATTCACATTGCTTGAAGATTTAGGATATTTACCTAGGATAGCATTTAATTTAGATAATTACTTTAAAAAGGCTTGTTCAACAGGAAAACAGGCATTAACGATGTGCATGGGATTTGGTTGTAATGCTGCTGGAGTTATAGGTTGCAGAATTATTGATTCTCCTCGCGAAAAGCTTATTTCTATTATTACAAACGCTTTTGTGCCTTGTAATCGGTAGATTTCCATTTCTTATAACTATTGCAAGTATTTTTATTGGTTGCTATTTTACTGGTATTCTTTCTTCTGTGGTATCTACTTTGTCTGTTATTTTAGTTATCCTTCTTGGAATATTTTTGACTTTACTTATTTCTAGAATATTATCTAAGACAATTTTAAAAGGTGCTCCTTCCTCTTTTATACTAGAATTACCACCTTATAGGAAACCTCAAATAGGCAAAATAATTGTAAGGTCATTATTTGATAGGACTTTATTCGTTTTAGCAAGAGCTGTTGCTGTTGCTGCAACT
>CASTFX010000031.1 GCA_949448405.1 uncultured Clostridia bacterium | reverse complement strand
GGTATAAATTTAATATATATGAAAGATAAACTAACAAAAGTTGATAAAAGCTTTATAAATAAATATCTAAAATAATATAAAAAGTTGTAAAGAATATCTAAAAATAGATATTCTTTTTTTTATGCTTAAAAAATTTTTAATGGGACTTTAAAATTTAAGAATAGGAATTTATATAGATTTAAGATATTATATTAAAGCATAAAACTTTAAGAAAGAAGGAAAAAAAGTGATTAGAAAAAAAGTATGTTGGAATATTACAACAAGATGTAATCAAAACTGCAGATATTGTCATCGTTTCTTAAATGTTAAAGAATTAGAATATGATGATAATGAAAAAATACTAAAGAAACTAATTGATGAAGATATAAAAGAGATAACATGGACGGGGGGTGAAGCGTTATTATATCCAAAAGTATCAAAATTAATGAAAATTGCAAAAGAAAATCGGAATAAAAAATAAATTAATAACAAATGGATCATTATTAATAAAAAATGATGAAAAAGAAAATATATATGATAACCTAGACTATTTGGCACTATCAATAGATTCTATAAACAAAGAAACAAATGTAGAATTAGGTAGAGGAGAAAATCATTATAATAATATAAAAACCATACTCGATGATGTAAAAAATAAAGATATAGAGGTAAATATAAATACAGTTATCAATAAAAAAAATATAAATGAATTAGATGAATTAGGAGAATTCCTAGACCAATATAAGATAAACACATGGAAATTTTTTAAATTCATGCCTCTTCGTGAAACAGCAGAAAAAAACAAAGAAATATTTGAAATAACAGACCAAGAATTTGAGAAAAAGAAAGACTGCTTTAAGAAATTTAAAAACATTAACAATATTAACTATAAAAAAGAAGAGGAATTAGAAGAAAGCATATTAATAATATCAAATGGAGATATAATCAAAACTGAAAATGGAATAGATAGAAAAAAGGGAAATGCTTTATATCAAAATGTAATGGAAATAATAGATAAGGAAGGTGAATACAAAATGGAAAAAATAAGAGCAGTAATAGCACATGATAACGAGAAGATTAGAAATAATATAATATCATCTATGAAAGATTTAGACTACGTAGAGGTTGTAGGAGTAGCAACAAGTGGAATTGATACATATAATAAAATGATAGAATTAAAACCAGAAATAGTGTTTTCAAAGTATAATTATAGTGATATATCAGGTATGGAACTAATGGAAAAGACAAAAGAACAATTGAAAGAAGAATTTCCAACTTTTAATTTAATAGGGGATATATCAAATAATGAAATACTAAAAGTAATGAAACTTACAGAAAGAAGATTAAATGCATTTGTGAGACCACCAGATTATAGTTCAGTAAAGGAAATATTACAAGCATACAGAGAATATAAATATCAATAAAATAAAAAAGAAATAAGAATTTCAAAAATCTTATTTCTTTATTTTTTTCTTTTTAAATAATATGAAGTTATTATTCTAATAAAATTTTTAGGAGTAATAAAATCTTCATTTTCGAACAATTTAAGAACACTAGTATTTCCACATTTATTTCTAAATCGATTTGCACGTTTCAAACTATTTCTAATTGCAGGTCTAACAGAGTCAAAGGAAACTTCAAATTCTTTAGAAGTTAAAGAATAGATATCTTTTAAAGAATTCATAAGCTTTGGATTTTCATAGCATTTTTTTATTGCAAATCTAAGATAAACACTTCCGAGTTGCATATTAATTAAATCAAATTTAAGAAAAAGTGTCATTAAATTATCATCATTTGGTTCGTAGAACAGCACATTATCTATATAATACTGTTCTATACCTAATTTTATTTCACTATAATCTATAGTATTAGAATAGATTAGCTTATATACTTTAGCCATAAAATCTAATTCTAATTTACGAGCCTCATCTTTAACAGTAAGAATTATATTACAATTATGCCTTTCTTCAGTTGTAGAAGAAATTTCATTAATTATTTCAAGGCAACTTTTATCATTAAAATCATAATTAAGCACCAAAATGTTAGGATGAACACCATTATATTTGGTTACTGTGCCAATTCCACTACAAGCACTTAGAATACTTAATTTTTTATCATTTGCAAGATACTTACAACAATTTGAATTTGCTGAAGTATTTTGGTCAGCAACTAAAACCTTGAGCATTTTTTACCCCCACAAATGTAATCAATGCAAAAATTATATCACACAGATTATGTAAAATCAAGAAGGTTAATGAATAAAATTTAGCCTTTTTTAACCCTTTCTAACCATTTTTAACCTTTTTAAATAAAAACTATAACAAAAAAGTATAATTTCATCATCAAAAAGTTTTAATAGGAGGTAGGGGTATGAAATTTGAAGTTGACAATTATATTTTAGAATATTCCCAAGCAGAAGATAAATACTACATTTATTTTACAGATGGAGAAAAGCAAGAACAAAAGATAGAAATAACTAAAGAAATTTTTGATATATATAGGGAATCAAAAAAGGCATATACAAAAATAAAAAATGAGACCAGTAGACACTTAGAACAATCAGATTTAACAGAGGGAGACATACATAATAGAAAATGTAATTCTGAAAATAGCATAGAAGAACAAATTCTAAAAAATGTTGAAAAAATTAGAACTAGACAAGCTATGAAAAATCTAACAGAAGCACAATACAGGAGAATAAACCTACATATATTAAAAGACATGAGCATAAGAGATATTGCAAAATTAGAAAAAGTTAGAAAAGGTCAGATAGAAAAAAGTTTAAAATCAGGAATTAAAAAATTTAAAAAGTTTTTTCTAAATAGGGAGGACAAAATCTAATTTAGTGAGCAAATAAGTGAAGAGATAAGAAATATTTCTATTTTCTATAAAAAGAAGTTACAGGACATTGAAAATTAAATAGTAATCATTAAATAAACACTTTATTAATAGCTAGTTAAAATGTAGACACAGAACTACAAAACTAAAATATTGGGTGGCAACCAATAAGGCGATAACTAATAAAGGAGAATAATGAGACTCTTGTTTAGTCATAGAATGAGCGTGATAAAACCGTCCCAAGCAATGAAAACAAATCTGAGTTCAGATAGGTTAAATTCCTGAGAGGTAAAGTAGCTAATTACCATTTAATGAATGAAAAACTGTAATTTAATAAAAAATAAGGAGGAAATTAATTATGTCAGAACCAAAAACAAGTACAATGACAAAAGTATTTTATGCAGAAACTTTAGAAGGAGAGAAAAAGCAAGTTGCTTTAGTACAAAGCATACCACAATTTTTAACAGCACCAGAGCCAATAACTTATTCAGCACTTGATATCGAAGACGAAAGACAAGTAGAAGGAAGAAAGAAAGCAGAAACAATGGAAATAGAATTCCTATATAGTGAAGAACAATATAGTGATTTAAAAGCTATAGAAACAGCAAAAACAAATGGATATTGGTTTATCCAATTACCAGAAGAAACAGCAGTAGCAGCTGGAAAACCATTAACATGGTATTTCAAAGCGACATGCTTTGTTGGAATGAGCGAAATTGCTATAGATGATATGTTAAAATCAAAAGTAACATTATACAGAAATACAAAAATAGAGGAAAGCAAAGGATTTCCAACAGCTGAATAAAGGCAAAAAGAGGGTGCTCTAAATAATAGCATCCTCTTTTCTAGTATAATAGGAGGATAGAGATATGATAATAGAAACTAAAAATAAAACAATTAATTTAGTATTAAGAACAAGGAAAATAGTAGATATAGCCAACTTATTAAAAAATAATAATTTTGAAGAAGCTTTTACAAAAGCTTATTCAATATGTGATTCAGAAGCGCTATCAAAGATAATATATAAATTAGCTGAAACAGAAGATGGAAAAAGTGCATTTACAACATCAAATGATGTATACGAATTTATAGACAATTGTAGACTAGAAGGAATGACTATAGCAAACATATATGAAAGAATTGCAGAGGCATTGAATGAAGAGGGTTTTTTCAAGAAGAAAATGAAGAAGAAAGAACTAGAAGAAATGATGTCAAATCCATTATCAACAATAGATATGAACAAATTAATACAGAAATCAGCAGAAAATGCAATAAGCAAAATGACAGAGCAGCAATTCGAAGGGGCAGTACCTCAAAATTACAAAGCTTAAATGATATTATTTTAAACATAAAAGAATCTAAGCATTTAATTGAATTTATTTATGCATTAGAAATTTTAGCTTACTATTTTGATTTAAAACCAAATGAATTTTGGAATAACAAATATTCAGAGATAAATGTATATTGTCAAGCGAAGTTAATAAAAAACATGGACGAGCTAAAGAAAGAAATAAACTTACAAGAAGCAGTAACAAATAAACTAATAAGAGCAGATAGTATGAGTAAAAGACCTAAGATTATACCGATAAGAGATAATTACAAAGAGTTATTTAAAGAAGAGCAGAAGGAAATGACAGCAGAAGAGATAACAAGAAGAATGAGAGAAGTAATGAAGATAGAAAAAAATAAGGAATAATAGAATTAGTTGCATAATCAAGTGAAAAGTGATAAAATTTTCTTATAATGAAAATAAGAGGAGAATTTTATGGAAGAAAAAAATAAGTGGGTAGAACTATTATTATGCATATTTGGAGGTTTTTTTGGACTACATTGTTTTTATGTTGGTAATATTGTGAAAGGAATATTATACTTATGTACATTAGGACTATGTGGAATAGGTTGGTTAGTAGATATTATAAGGATAATAGTTCAAATTTTCCAAGACAACAAAGATAATATAATTAAAGCAAAAGATAATTTAGAACAAAATATTGCAGAAAAGAACAAAGAAAAGGAAGAAGCATTATTAAAGAAAAAAAAGCAAGCAGAAGAAAAAGCAGCCAAAATAATTATGCAATTAAAAGGAATGGATGGAAAAATGTATCTATACGAGGACAAAATAGTCATATCTAGAAGAACATTTGGAGGAGTCGCTGCTTTTGGAGCTGTAGGAGATAGAACTATTTATTATAATTTTATACAAGGAATAGAATATGGCGGTAGTATATTAAGAATTCTCCCAATAGGAGGGAGTGCAAATGCATATAATGCTATGAGTTTTGCCGATATTGCGTCAAGAGACAGCTATACTTTATTGATAAGTCCATTTAGGCGAAAAGAGGCTAATAGAGTATATGAATTTATAGATGAAAAACTAAAATCAATAAACAGAATTAAATTAGAAGAAAAGAATAGTAATATTTCAAATGCAGATGAAATTCTGAAATTTAAGAAAATGTTAGACGAAGGAATTATTACACAAGAAGAATATGAAAAAAAGAAACAAGAATTATTAAAATAAACGATAAGGCACTTACTTATGTAAGTGTTTTTATTATGGAAAGGAGGAATAATAATGAGAAGTGAAAAAGTTGAAGTAATAGTTACAACAAATGTAGAGCAAGCATTGAAAGACATAAAAAGGGTAAATCCATCAATACAAGAAATGGTGGAGAAAGTGCAAAAAATCCTTTCTAAAATTGACTTTAAAGCATTAGTAAACAAAGCTGGTAATGCAGTTAGCTTTATAGGTAACAAGATGAAAAGTTTAAAGAAGATTCTAGAAAATGATGAACTAAAAATAAAAGTAAATAGTCAGGAAGCGGAACAGCAAGCGAGTCAAATACAAAAACAAATAGATAGTTTAAAAGAAAAAGTAAATGCCCGAAAAATTAATATAATTGAACCACAGATAGATGAGGCAAAATTAAATGCTATAGAAGCTATGATGAATGCTCTAAATTCTAATGGAAATGCTGAAGCAATAATACAAAATATAACAAATGCATTCAGTAATTTACTATTAGCAATTAATAATATTGTGCAGAATAATCAATTTCAGAATTTTCTAAATGAGTGTTCTAATAAATTTAGAGAAATATCAGAAAAGATAGTAAATATAGATTGGGAAAAGCTTATTAGTGCATTAATTGAAATAGGACAGAATGTAGGAGGAATAGCATTAGAAGTATTAAATGGAATAGTAAATGTATTTAAATGGTTGATAGATAATCCAACTATAGCAGAAGTCATAGTGTCAATAGCATTGGGAATATCTGCTCTAATAAAAGTGATAAATATATATAATAGTGTAACAGAAATTATGTCGGTTATAACTAATGCGGCAATGTTACCTTTCATGCTAATAGGTGTAGCAATAATAGCTTTATTAGCAATAATAGCTCTATGTATAATGCATTGGGAGGACATAAAAAATGTTGTTTCCAATGTAGTTGGTGCAATAATAGAATTTATTACAAACCTTTGGAGCAAGGTATCATTCATATTTGAAGCAATATGGAATGTCATATCAACAATTTTAGGATTTGTGTGGAACATATTTGGGACAGTATTTAATGCAATATGGAATATTGTATCTCCAATATTAAATGCAGTATGGCAACTAATATCTGTTGTACTTCAAACAATATGGAATATTATATCAAGTATATTAGGTTCTGTTTGGAACATATTCTCGCAAATATTTAATTGGATATGGCAATTAATAGTGGTAGTGTTTGGTGCAATATGGAACGTTATATCTCCAACAATAAATAAAATTTGGGAGACAATTAAATTTGTATTAGAAAAAATACAACAAATATGGTCAAGTATATGGAACACAATTTCTAATGTTGTGTCTAATGTATGGAATGCAATTTGGAATACTATAAAAGGCATAGTAAATAAAATCTTAGGGGGAATAGAATGGTTTGTAAATGGAACAATAAAAGGAATAAATAAAGTTTTATCAGGAATAAGTAAAGTAGCAAATGCAATAGGTTCACTCATAGGATTAAGCCCAATAAATTTACAATTAAGTACAATATCATTACCAAGATTGGCGAAAGGTGGAGTAATACATAATCCAACAATAGCACTTATGGGAGAATATTCAGGAGCTAGAACAAATCCAGAAATTGTTACACCACAAAATATAATGGAAGAAACATTTGAAAAAGTAATAGCTAGATATGATGGAAAAAATGAAAAACCAATGCATATGACAATTCAATACTTAGGAAAAACAATATTTGATGATACAATAGAATATATCAATTCAAAAACTAGAAGAACTGGTAGAAATACAATAGTAATGGTAGGTGATTAAAATGATATGGAAAGTTAATGGAATAATACAAAAAACTCCAAGCTCATATAGAGATAGTATAGACGACACAGATAATGATAGTTATACGAGCAAGAGGACAGGAGCATTAATAGATAGTCCACTCACAGTAGGTATGCTAAAAATAGAAATGTCATGGGATTATCTAACAGAACAAGAAGCAGAAGAACTACTTCAGCTTACATATAAAAATCCACTTATAGCAACTTTCAAATGTCCATCTATACCGGGAGGAATGATAGTAAATGCAAAATTCAGAGTAAATAGCAGAAGTAGTGAAATGATACTAACAGGACAAGACGAAGACACTTCCAAATCAAGATGGAAAGTGTCTTTTAGTTTAACTCAAAAAGAATTAACAGAAGCACAAAAACAAGCAGTAAAGGAGGCAAATACTTAAATGTACAATACAAGCAATAATTATAAAGAAAAAATATTGTTAGACTCTACTGTGCATGAGCTAAATATATATATTGATGGTAAAAAAATAAATCCAAATCACATATTTGATTTTAAACAGAAATTAGAGTTATTCAATAATAATGAGTTTTGTTTAGGTTGTACTCCAGAAATAGACATAGAATTCAAAATATATAAAGCTTCTTTGCCAAATACATATAATGAGGTATATGTAGAAAGTGGTATAGAGGGAGAAACTATACCAATGCGGATATTATATAATACAAAAGCCAATAGAAATGGATGAAAATATTGTAACAATAAAAGCAATAGATTATATGAAAAGATTTGAAGACAATAAGTATGATGGAAGTAATTTAAAATATCCAGCAACAATGCTTCAAGTACTTCAAGATATATGTAAAAAA
This sequence comes from uncultured Clostridia bacterium, assembly GCA_949448405.1. GTDB lineage: Bacteria > Bacillota > Clostridia > TANB77 > CAG-508 > JAAWPK01. The sequence goes on along the minus strand of CASTFX010000031.1, from coordinate 3,204 downwards.
ATGGAAGTGGGACTTCGGTTCTACTTCTTTTTTGAATTCAAATAAAGAGATATCTGTATACGATAATACTCTAACAGCAAGAACATATATAGGGTATATCGCAGAACAAGCAGGAGGATTTGCAGTAATAGGAAGAGATAAAAAATTATACATAAAGACATTTGGAGAAAATATAATTGAATTCAATGTAGATTTATTTAAAGACTATTATTATGGAGATAAATTTAAAGTTAGCAAAGTATCATATGAAGATGGTATACAAAACTATAAGTTTGGAACAGATAAGGAAAATACTGTATATATAAATCAAAATAATATGTATATAGTAGATGAAGACCAAATAGAAAAAATTTATAATCAGCTAAACGAACTTGAAATATATCCTTTCGAGGGAGAAACAATAATAGACCCAGCTTATGATATTGGAGACATTTTAATAATAGATGGCAAGAAAGTAATATACCAAGGAGAAATAGAATATGCAGGGAAGTTTAAAGCCAATATAAACAGTAAAATAGAACCAAAAACAGAACAAGAAAGTATGCAAACAAAAGAAGATACAAAGAAAAGCATAAAAAGAGTCCAAAGTCAAATAAACCAAGAAGAAGCTAAAATAATACAGCTAATACAAGAGTCATCGAAACATGAAGAAAAGTTAACAGAACATGAACAGGATATAGAAAAGATTAAGCAAAAAATATCAAATACTATAGATTACAAAAGAAATATAGAAGGAGTAACAGAAATATATATAGAAAATGCTGGTAAAGCAGACATATTAAAGATAGAAGTTCAAGGAAATAAAACTTATGAAAGTAATTTGTTTCCAAAAGAAGGACTAAAAGCTAGAGTAAATTTATATCCTAATCAGAAAGGAGGATAAATGTGAAATACAAAATAATAGTAGATAAGCAAAGTAGAAAAAATCCTAGCCCAGAAAAGAAAGAGTATGAAATAGATATAGAAGAATTACGAAGTAAAGGAAATGTACATGATAGTTTAGTAATCACAAAAGATGAGGATTATGTAGTTCGTAGGTTAGAACTAACAAAGTATTATGTCTTAAAAGAATTAGAAAATCCTGTAAAAGAACCGCTAAATGATATTAATATAAAATTATTTGAAGGAGATAACTATGTATATTTAGTGGATATGGAAGGTAATAGGATATATGCAGAATATCTAATTAAGAATGATTTTAATGATGTGTATATAACAAAAAGTGAAGCACATAGTGAGATAAATCAATCAGCAGATAAAATAGAAATATCTGTGAATAAAAAACTAGAAGAATATTCTACAACAGAGGAAATGAATTCTGTAATTAATCAAACAGCTGAAGGAATTAATCAGATTGTAAGTAAAAAAGTTGGAGAAGATGAGATTATTTCAAAAATAAATCAATCTGCCGAAAAAATAAAGATATCATCAAAATCATTAGAACTTGAAGGATATACAACAATAAACGGTGGATTTTCAATTGATGAAAAAGGAAATGCTAGTATTGCCAATGGAGCAGTAAGAATAAATGATGAAGGAATAAAATTAGTAAAGGGTGGAAAAATAATTCGGAGGAGATGGAATATATTGTAATTTGCAATTCTTTCCACCTGAGCAATATGGAAGAATAGGATATGGAGTCTTTGGTAATTCAGATATATATCAAGAGACTATAAGAATATATGCAGATATACCAAATAATTTTACCGTAAAGAGTGCATATATTACGTTAAGGCACCAACCAATAGATTGGATATATTATAAAGGAATTTTAGATACAAATACCACAAGAACGACGGGATATGCTAGGAATGTGCAAATATATAAAGAAACACTTATGGCAAGACAGGTAGTATATGTTGATAGCGAACGGAATATTGCCAGTACAAACTGAAGGAGTTAAGACATTAGCATTTGGAAATGCTGGGAAGACATTTGATAGCACAAAAATAGAAGTAGCAAAATCAACAGATTTGAGTGAGTATTTAAGACCTGGACAACAAACAGTATTTAATATTGGTTCAACAACAAACGCAAGTAGTATAAATAGTGTAGAAGACGCTTACGTTAGAACTGGAAGTGTAACAGCAATATTAAATGTTATGGGATTTTTAAATGTAGATTAAAATACAAGAAAGGAGATAAAAGATGATAAATTGGAAAGATGGAATCAAAATAAATGATGCATACATAGACGAAAATGGCAATTTCATAGAAGCGGAATATGAAGGAGAAACTCCATTATGCGCAGCAAACTTAAATCTTATGCAAGAAATAAAAACAGATTCAGTTATATTAGCAAAAGATACAGTAATAACAAATGGTTACGAAGTAACATTACCATTAAAATATCAAGTTGGAAACAATTCATTAGAAGTAAGAATACGGAAGCTCAGTACTAATTCCTGCAACAGATACAAAAGATGGACATTATAAAGAAGTAGGAGAGGCTGGAACATTGAGTAACAAAATAACATTTTACAGAACAGCAGAAGATGGAAACTGGGTATTATATGAGGATATAGTTGTGACATTTGTTGTTAAGGGGGTTGCTCAGAATGAGTAGGAATGAGGAAGAAAGAATACAAGAATTGGAAAAAGCAGTAAACAAGTCTCATGCAGAGGGATACTTCGGAGATTTGAATGACATTAATACAACGGGAGTTGTATATGCAGGTGCAGGAGCAACAAACAAACCAGGAAGCGGTGCATATGGTGCTAATAATGGTTATTGTACAACACTGTTTTTTATGAATGGTTATAAAAAACAAATTTATTATCTTCAAAACAACACAAATTATTGTTATGAAAGAACTTGTAATAATGGTGTGTGGACGGAATGGACAGGACCAGAGTCGCTTAATGTAGATCAATTATTGAGACACGGATGGGTAATTCATACTACAGGAACCTGCAATATATTCAAAGACAAGCATGTAGTGCATCTACAATTATGCGTAAGAGAAGGAACAAAGAATACAATATTACAACTTCCTATACAATATAGGCCTAAGACAAGCTTCTTTTTTCCAGCAAATACAGAAGGCGGAGTCGGAAGCTATGCACATATAGACACAAATGGAATAGTGTCTACTGCAAATGCAATTGTAGGAAAATTAATTTTTATAAATATTTCATATGAAGTTTAATAAGGAGGAAAAGAAATTATGAATAAAAACCGTGTAACCCTACTGACACTACACA
>CASTFX010000030.1 GCA_949448405.1 uncultured Clostridia bacterium | reverse complement strand
AATTGGTTCAGGAGGATTATTTGGTGCAGGACTTGGAAATAGTACACAAAAATATTTGTATTTGCCAGAACCAGCAAATGATTTCATATTTGCTGTAATAGCAGAAGAACTTGGGTTTGTTGGCTGCTTAATAGTTATCATATTATTTGCAATATTCGTATGGAGAGGAACTTTAATTGCAATGAAAGCACCAGATATGTTTGGTAGCTTACTTGCAGTTGGAATAACTGCGATAATAGGACTACAGGCAATGATAAATATAGCCGTTGTTACATCATCAATGCCAAATACTGGAATGCAGCTTCCATTCTTTAGTTATGGGGGAACATCCCTTTTGATATTACTGTGTTCAGTTCGGAGTATTGTTAAATATTTCAAGGCAGACTCAAAAAATATAGGAGGGCAAAATAGATGAGAGTAATAATTGCAGCAGCAGGAACAGGAGGACATATAAATCCAGGTATTGCTATAGCAAATAAAATAAAAGAAGAAAACAAAAAAGCAGAGATACTCTTTATTGGGACAGAAAGAGGCTTAGAGCAAGATTTAGTACCAAGGGCAGGTTATGATTTAAAAACAATAGATGCATATGGATTAAGCAAAAAGATTAGTATAGATAATTTAAAAAAAATGGTCAAGACAATAAAAGGATTATCACAAGCAAAAAGAATAGTAAAAGAATTTAGACCAGATATAGTAATTGGAACAGGTGGATATATATGTGGAGCTGTTATCTTAGCTGCAAATAAAATGAAAATACCAACAATGTTACATGAGAGTAATGCTTTTCCAGGGAAAGCTGTAAAAATGCTAGCTAAAAAAACAGATATTATAATGGTAAGTTTTGAAGATGCTATTTCAAGAATACCAAATGCAAAAAAAATAGTTTTAACAGGAACACCAACAAAGAATATAAACATTAATCTATCAGTAAATGAAAAAGTAAAACAAATAGAAAAATATAATTTAAACCCTGCTAAACCAACAGTGCTTGCTTTTGGAGGGAGCCAGGGGGCAAAGAGAATAAATGATACAATTGTAGAACTTGCAACAAAGAAATTAAATAAAAGATATCAAATACTTCTTGCTTGTGGAGCAAAACAATATGATATTGTAAAAGAAAATTTGAAATCAAAAGAGTTAGATATAGAGAATTTAAATGGAATAAAAGTTGTACCATATATATATGAGATGCCAGAAATAATGAATTCAGTAGATATATTAGTCTGTAGAAGTGGTGCAACAACAATAACAGAAATTGCAAAACTTGGTAAACCAGCAATATTTGTACCTCTTCCAAATGTTTCGCATAATCATCAACAGTATAATGCAGAAGTATTAGAAAAGGTAGGGGCTGCAAAAATAATAAATAATGATATTTTAAATGCTGAAAAATTAAATGAACTTATAGAGAAAATGTTAGATAAAGATACTTTAGAAAGAATGGGAAACAATGCAAAGCAGATTGCAGTAAATGATACAGAAAATAGAATTTATAATGAAATAAAATCACTATTAAAATGAGGAATATAAATGAAAAGAGCTAAAGAGACTTTAAATATTGAAATAGATAATGAAAAAGTTAAAAAGGTAGTATTGTATTTACTATCCTTTTTAGTTCCGCTAATTGCATTGATAGGGATATTTATGCGTATGAAGGTATATCCTTTTGGAGAGAATATGTACCTTCCAGTGGATGCTTATGGACAATATGTTAATTATCTTCAATATTTTAGAGAAGTCTTTTTAGGAGATAATAGTATAATATATTCTTTGGGAAAATCAATTGGTGGAGAAATGCTTGGGCTATTTGCATATTATTTAATGAGTCCATATAACTTTATTACACTGTTTTTCCAAAAAGGAAATATATCATTGGCATTTGATATAATACTAATACTAAAAATAGCTTCAACGAGTGTAGCTTTTACTTATTATCTAAACAGAAGAAAAAAAGCAAATTTTGCAAATTTAATTTTTGCTTTTATGTATGCCCTTTCATCATATGTTATTACATATGGATATAATATAATGTGGTTAGATGCAGTTATCTTACTTCCAATTGTTATTGCAGGTTTAGATGATATTTTAGATAAAAAAAGCAATTGTCTTTATATAATAGCGCTTAGCATAACTCTAATTACAAATTATTATATAGGGTTCATGGTATGTGTATTTTCGGTAATCTATTTTATATATAAAATACTATTAGGTGATTTAAAAGACAAAAAGGATATAATAAGAAAGACAAGAAAATTTATTATACATTCGATATGTGCTGCATTAATTTCAGCTATTGTATTAGTTCCAGTATTTATTGGACTCCAGGATGGACGAGCAAGTTTTTCTTTTAAAGAAATGACATTTCAAAATAACTTTGGGATGAAGGAATTTATAGGGAAATTTTTTACAAATTCCTTTAATTTTGAAGAAATTAAAAATCATGCTATGCCTCCAGTTTTTTGTGGGGTTTTAGCAAACATATTAGTTATTAGTTATTTCTTTAATAAAAAAATAAAATTAAAAGAACAGCTATTATCAATGTTTATGATAATAGTGTTTATAGCAAGTTTTTATATAAGAGCAGCTAACTTAATATGGAGCATGGGAAATCCGCCAGCATGGTGGATATATAGATATGCATTTTGCTTTATATTCATGTATATTATTTTTGCCAAAAGGCGGATTTGATAATTTAAAAGAACGGTTTAAATATAAAAGCTATAATTTTAATAACAGTAATGTATGCAATTTTATCAGTTATAGTATTAAAATCTAACTTTGATATAATAAATAAAGAAGCAGTAGAAACAGATATTATACTATCAATCATACTAAATTTACTTTTAATACTCAGCATATTAAATTTTAAAAATGGAACTAAGAAGATAACAATATTTATTAAAAAGCATTATATGAAAGTTGTAGTATTATTACTACTAACATTAAGCACCGTAAATTTAATATATAATGCCAGTTATAGTATGGAGATAATAGAAAGAGATTCAAAAATAGTAGATCAAAATTCATATGCAACTTTAACAAATATATCTGGAAATGTAATAGATAATTTGAAATCATATGACAACACTCTGTATAGAATGGAAACTAAATTCTTAGGTACGAGTAATTTAGCGCTAACTTACAGATTTAATGGGGTTTCATATTCAAGTTCTACATATTCAGAAACCTTACATTCATTTTTAGAAAAAATTGGAATTAGAAAAGCTCATGTTTTTGTTAATTACAATATGGAAAATACAAAAACTTCAGATATGCTACTTGGAATAAAATATTTGATTTTACCGCCAAATAAAGAAATGTATAAAGATTATCCATTAGAATATGAAGAATTATATATTACAAATAATGCAAGAATATATAGAAATCCATATTTTTTATCTTTAGGATATGCAGTAAGTAAGGATATATTTAATACAAATATGGACAATTATAATACTTTTACTCTTCAAAATGAGATTCTTAAAAATATGACGGGAATAGATAGAGAAGTTTATAAAGAACATGTAGGAGAAGTAGAAGAAACAATAGAAGATATAGAAAAGAATGGAATAGAATATAGAAATTTAAAAGAAAATGCAAAAATTATCTATGAGATGGAAGTAGAAAGTACAGATAATATGTATATGTATACTATTGCAATCAGCGGAGTTGGAGTTTCTATATATATTAATGGAGTAGAAATAGCACAACATTCAACAATGACTAATAATGAGATGATTAATATAGGAAAAAGAGAAATCGGAGAGAAAATAAAAATAGAAATAGTTCCATATGATGATATTAATATAGAAGGATATTATATATATTATGAAGATGAAGAAGCTTTAAAAGAGCACTACCAAGAATTAAGTAAGGTACAAGTCAATATGGAAAAAATAAGTGGACGAGAATATAAAGGGACAGTAAATGTAAAAGACAATAATAAGGATATATTATTTACAATACCATATGATGAAGGATGGACTATAACAGAAAATGGAAAAAAATTAGAATATAAAAAGGCATTTGATGGACTAATTGCAATAGATTTAGAAGAAGGCACACATGAAATAAATTTTAAATATACAACAAAAGGAATAAAAGCAGGAGTAATACTGACTACTATAGGAGTAACAATATTACTAACAATTATTATTATGTCAAAAAAGAGTAAAAATAAGTGAAAAAAGCAATAATAAGTTTTAATCTGACAAATAAAAAAGATTAAAGCTTATTTTTGTCGATGAAAAAATATAAACCCCCCTTGATTTTAAAGAAAAAACATATATAATAGCATATGTTGAGTAAAAAATAAAAATAAAAAGAAAGGAACGTGAGAACAATAGAAGGGGAAGAACAAAAGAGAATAAGAAAGTTTTTTGCAGGAATTTTTGTTGATAAGGAAAAACTAATGGAGAATAATATTAATTATCCAATAAAATTAGAATATTATAAAATAAGGAATTTAGAAGATGAATATGGAGTAGAAATTGTAAAAACAGAATATAGAGAAGAATATGTAAAATTTGAAAATGATGCAATTACTAATATAACAAAGGAAGAAGAAAAAATAGATGATATAATAAGCAAACTAAAGAATAATTTAGTAACGCCAATAGAGCTAAAAGAAGTAATTGAAGATATACTTATTTAAGTGTTGACTTATATAAGTAATTAAGGTAAAATAGCAAAAAGGAAATGGAGGTAACTTAAGTGGCAGATAAATTAATTATAGTGGAATCACCAGCAAAGGCTAACACAATTAAAAAGTTCTTAGGAGGAAGCACAAAAGTTGTAGCATCAATGGGGCATATAAGAGACCTACCAAAATCAAAGCTTGGAGTAAATATAGAAAATGACTTTGAACCAGAATATATAAATATCAGAGGAAAAGGAGATTTAATAAAAAGTCTAAAAAAAGAAGCATCAAAAGCTAAAAAAGTATATCTTGCAACTGACCCTGACCGTGAAGGAGAAGCAATAGCTTGGCATTTAGCACATATTCTTGCAATAGACGAAACTAAAGAAAATAGAGTTACCTTTAATGAGATAACAAAGAATGCTGTACAAGAAGCAATGAAAAAACCAAGAACGCTAGATAAAAATCTAATAGATGCACAGCAAGCAAGAAGAGTATTGGATAGAATAGTTGGATACCAAATCAGTCCACTTTTATGGAAGAAAGTTAGAAAAGGATTATCAGCAGGAAGAGTCCAATCTGTAGCGGTAAGACTTATTGTTGAAAGAGAAGAAGAAATTGAAAAATTCATTCCAGAAGAATATTGGAATATATATGCAAAACTTTCAGATAAAAAAACAAAGACTAAATTTGAAGCGAAATTTTCTGGAAAGAACGGAAAAAAATTAGAATTAAAAAATGAAACACAAGTAAATACTATATTAGAAGAAATCAAAAATGAAAAATTCATTGTTAAAAATGTTAAAAAAGGTGAAAAGAAAAGGAATCCTACACCACCTTTTACAACAAGTACTATGCAACAAGAAGCTTCAAGAAAATTAAGTTTTACACTTAAGAAAACTATGTCTGTTGCTCAAGGATTATATGAAGGAGTTAAGATAGAAGAAAGAGGATTAACTCGGACTTATTACATATATGAGAACAGACTCTACAAGAATATCAGAAGTTGCAAGAGCGGCAGCTAAAAGTCATATTGAAAATACTTATGGAAAAGAGTTCTATGAAAATAGATATTACAAGACAAAAGGAGATTCACAAGACGCACATGAGGCAATAAGACCTACATATATAGAACTTACACCAGATAGTATAAAAGCAAGTCTTACAAATGATCAATATAAATTATATAAATTAATCTATAATAGATTTATAGCAAGCCAAATGGCAAACGCAGTTTTTGAAACAATATCTATGGATATTGATGTAGGAGAATATAATTTTAAATCAAATGGACAGAAACTAAAATTCAAAGGATTTATGACATTATATGTAGAAGAGAAAGATGCAGAAAAGGAAGAAGAACTTCCAATATTAGAAGTGGGAGAAGAGGTTAAAAAAGAAAAAATAGAACCTAAACAAAGTTTTACAGAGCCACCACCAAGATACACAGAAGCATCTTTGGTAAAAACATTAGAAGAAAATGGAATTGGAAGACCAAGTACATATTCACCAACAATAACGACAATACTAGAAAGAAGATATATAGAAAAAGAGCAAAAACAATTGGTACCCACAGAACTAGGAAAAGTCGTTAATAATCTTTTGATAAATAGTTTTAGTGATATAGTAAACGTTGATTTTACAGCTGAAATAGAAGATAAATTTGATGATATTGCAGAAGGAAAAGAAGAATGGAAAAAAACTCTAAGAGTGTTTTATAAACCTTTTGAAGAGGAATTGAAAAAAGCACAAGAAGAATTAGAGCATGTTGAATTACAAGAAGAAGTATCTGATGTAAAATGTGATAAATGCGGCAAAATGATGGTAATAAAATATGGAAGATATGGTAAATTTTTAGCATGCCCTGGATATCCAGAGTGTAAAAATACTAAACCCTTGATAGAAATAATAGAAGAAGTATGCCCAAAATGTGGTGGCAAAATTCAAGTAAAAAAGAGCAAGAAAGGTAGAAAATTTTATATATGTGAAAATAATCCAGATAAAAACTGTGATTATATATCTTGGAATAAGCCTAAAAAAGAAAGCAAAGAGTAAATCTCTTTGCTTTAACTTTTAAAATATTACATTAATATTACAATTAGATTACAATTGCGTAATAGATATTGACATTTTCTTCAAAAAAATATTAAATATATACATGATATAGCGTAAAGTGAAATTTATTTATAAATTTTGCTAAAATCTAAAAAAATTACAAGTATGAAAAAACCAAAAATGTCAAATATAATTAAAAAATACAAAGGAGAAGAAAATGGCAAGCTGCTTAGGATTATATATAGAAGAGAATATAATTAAATATGCAAAAGTGTCAAAGGATAATGACATAATAAAGATTGACTCATTTGGAATAAAGTTTTATGACAGATTAAATGAAGCAATAGAACAAGTTATATCGGAAACGTATAGCTATAAAACACCAATTAGTATTAACAGTGCAAATGAAAACTATAATTATTTCCATATTTTCAATCTTTTAAATAAGAAAGATAGACATAACTATATTAAAACAGAATTTGAATCGTTATGTTATGAGAAAGAACAAAATGTAGATACGTTTGAAACGAGATATGTACTTGTAAATGATTTGGAAGACAAAGAGAAAGTAAAAGCAATCCATATTTCTATAAATAGAGGAGAAATAATAAGAAGAAGCGAACTTTTAGAGAAATATAAGTTAACAAGTATATCACCTCTTGCACTTGATATTTCTAACTTGTTAGAAGTAGCAAAAGAAACTAATGCTGAAAATATAGCAATAGTAAATATTGAGGCTAATACAACAGTAACTACAATAATTGACCAAAATATATATGATATATATACTATCGAATCTGGTACAAAAGAGATACTAGATAAGATAGATTCAAAAGAAAATTCGTATTCAAAAGCATATGAGATTTGCAAGAATTCGACAATATATACAACAGAAGGAAGAGAACTACAATATGAAGAAAATGTTTATCTTGATGATATAATGCCAACATTATACAATATAGTAGGTCAAGTAAAGAAAATACTAAATGATAGCTTAAATAAAATTGACAAATTGTATATTACAGGTACAGCATCAGTAATAAACAATGTAGATATTTACTTCCAAGAATATTTAGAAGATGTAAAATGTGAAATATTAAGGCCATACTTTATTAGATCAATTGGAACAGAGGTAAATATAAAAGACTATATTGAAGTAAACTCAGCAATAGCATTAGCATTACAAGGATTAGGAGATGGACTAGGAGGAATAAACTTCAAGAAAGAATCAATTTCTGATAAACTTCCAGAATGGATGAATATAGAAGTTGGACCATCAAAATCAGGAAAATCAAGTGCATTATTTGGAAAAGTTGATTTAAAGATGGACTTTAAAGATGTACTAACACCATTTGAAAAAAGCTTGATAAGACTTATGACAGGAGTTCTAGCACTTATAGTAGTTTATGGATCTTTTGCAACTGTTTTATCAAATCAAATAAAACAAAAAGCAGATGAGACAGTTTCTGCTAAATCAAAACTTCAAACACAATTAGTTGCAATAAATTCAGATAAAACAAAACTAGATCAAAAGGCAAACGACTATGATACATTAGTACAAAGTCTTGAAGATAAGAACCAAGCTGAATCAGAAAATAAAAGATTAAAACTTGCAATTCCTACATTATTACAAAAAATAATGTATGTTATACCTAAGAATGTACAAATAACATCAATAACAAATTCAGGAACAAAAGTAACAATTGTAGCACAATCAAACAAATATGAGCAACTAGGAATATTCGTAACAAAACTAGGTTTAGATGGAATATTAACGAATGTTGTAAGTGATACATCACAAAAACAAAATGATGTTGTGACTGTTACAATAGAAGGAGAATTGCCATGAGAAAAGTATTAATAATGATATTAATTATAATTTTCGTTGCTGTATTTGGTATAATGGTAACTTCGGGAATAACACTAGGAGCATTTGAAATACCAGCAATAGAAAAAATAGTTAATGACAATAAAGAATTAGATAATAAAATTGCAGAACTTTCAAGTTCGCTAGATAATGAAAATTAATCAGCATTAACTAATTTAGACTCAAGTTTGAGAAAAGAACAAGCTTCAAAGCAAAAATATCAAGATACAATAACTTATAGTACAGAAGAAGAAATAAAGGCAGCAAGTCAATTAGAAAAATATGAAATAAGTTTCTTATGGACAAAGATAGGTCTTTATGCAACAGAACACAATGTAACAATAAAAGCAAATGTATCTTCTGCAAGCATTGTAGATTTATATAATTTATCTTTTGAAGCAACAGGAAGTTATATAGAAATTGCAGAATTTGTAGAAGAGATAGAAAAAGATTCTAAATTAGGATTTAAAATAGAAGACTTTAGTCTAGTACCATATTCAGATGAAGCAGGTCAACTACAAGCAACTTTTACAATAAGAAATATAGCAATAAATAAAGATACATTAAATAATGGTGGAAATGTTGTAACAACAACACAAGATGTAGCCAATGGAACAACAAATCCAGATGGAACTACACCTCAAGGAACACAAACTACAAATGATAATCAAAACCCACAAGGGTAATTATATACAATAGGAGGATATTACAATGGTAAAATCCATAATAAAAGAGTTAATAGTTATACTTTTATTAGTACTTGCAATATTATTGGCTTTAGGAGTATTATTCTATGACTATATTCCAACCAATAAAACAGTACCTAGTGTTGCAACTTATGCTACACCAGAGAGCGTAAAAGTAGAACTAGATGAACAAATAACAGAAGAGGAAACAGTATTAGTAACATATTCTATTACTGCTGGAGATATAAACAATTATTCAAAGACAAATGCTTATAGCAAAGGAAAAGCCAACCCTTTTTCAACTTACCAAGAACCAGCTCCAGATGCTAATGACCCTACTAATACAAATTCCATAAACACAAACACCCAGTCTCCTAGCTCAAATGGAAATACATTTTATAACAATACTGGGACAAAATAATCTTGGTTATATTTATTAATTTAAATATATACAAATTCTATAAGGAGGAGTTTTTTATGTTAAGAACAGAAAAAGGTATTACTTTAGTAGCTTTAATCATCACAATTATAGTTCTAGTTATCTTAGCTGCTGTTTCAATAGCTGCTGTTTACAATTCAAGAGTAGTTGATTATGCTGTTAATGGTGCAATTAACTTTTCAACAGAGTCAATGAATGAAAACAACATTCTTTCTGGAACAGAAAGTCTATTAGATAGTACACTAGTTAGAATTAACTCAATTCTACAAGGTACACAATCAACATCAACACCAGCTTCAAACTAGAATAATTGTGAAAATAGATCATGTTGAAAATTGATCAAAAGTACAACTGAGGCATATACATTTTAGATGTATATGCCTAATATTTTAAAAAATACACAAAAGAGGTGAAAAGAAACAATGGAAATCATATTGTATGGACTAATATTTATAGTAGGTACTTTATTTGGTAGCTTCTTTACATTAGCTGTATACAGAATTCCATTAGGAGAAGATATCTTTTATAAGCATTCTTTTTGCCCAAATTGTAAGTCTAAACTACAATTTAAAGACTTAATACCAATTATAAGTTATTTAGCTTTAAGAGGAAAATGTGGACATTGTGGACAAAAAATAAGAATTAGATATTTATTGTTAGAGATATTATCAGGAATGGTATTTTTATTATTTGCACTCTCTATTAAGCTAGATGTGCTTAGTTTAAATACTAATTTGATAATATACTTTTTGCTTTTTATACTTTATATTGCTTCACTTTTCATAATAGCTGGCATAGATAAAGAGAATATAAGTATACAAAAATCTTTGCTTGTATTTGGTATAGCTCTTTCGTTTGCATATATGACATATGTATGTATACAAAATAGTGAGGCTATATATACATATATCATATATTTAACATTAATTATTATTTTACTTGCAGCGGACACAATATTTATAAAGAAAAGACTAAGAGCAAGTTATTTAATAGAAAATTTAATGTTAATACTTTATATGGTAATATTTTCAGAACCTTTTATAACATATCTTACTATAGCTATGACTCTTGTATGGATTGGAGCAAAAAGCTTCATCAAAAGATTAAGAGAAAAGGCTAAAGAAAAAGTTATAACAAGGGAAAAGAACAATGAAATAGTGATACCAATAGGTTTTCACTTATGTGTATCAAATATTTTGTTAGTTATAGTATATAATTTCTTATGCAATTGGGTGATGTAATGAAAATAAATATCAAAAATAAAAATGGATTTACTACTGTAGATTTAACTATTGCCATGATAGTAGTATTAATGTTTGTAGTAATAATGACATCTATTTCTTTCAATGTATATCAATCATCAACGGAAGCTAAACGTACAGCAACAGCGCTAAATTATGTAGTAGATATATTTGAGCATATAGGAGTACTCGAGTTTGGTGAAGTTTCAGCTTCATATGAAATACTTGAAGTAGAATCTCTAAAAGCTCTAGAATATACAGATGTTTCTTCAAGTGGAGTAACAGAAAAAGTATCAGGTAAGATAGGAACATATAATATAGATTTGCAGATAGAAGACTATAAGGGAGAGGGTGATATTAAAATAATAACATAAAAGATAACCTATCCAAAATC
>CASTFX010000029.1 GCA_949448405.1 uncultured Clostridia bacterium | reverse complement strand
GACATAGGTTCTCCTTGACTTCCTGTTGTGATTATTGTTAGGTTTTCATCTGGATATTTATTTACTAAATCTATGTCTATTATAGTATTTTTAGGTATATTCATGTATCCAAGTTCACTTGCTGTTTCTATCATTTTTACCATACTTCTACCACAAATTGCAACTTTTCTGTTATTTTCAACTGAAGCATCTATTATTTGTTGTACTCTGTGTACATTTGACGCAAATGTTGCAACTACTATTCTTTTTCTGCAATGCATAAATAGCTCATCAAATACTTCTCCAATACTGCTTTCTGATTTTGTAAATCCTTTTCTTTCTGCGTTTGTACTATCTGACATAAGTAATAGTACACCTTTTCTTCCTATTTCTGCAAGTCTTCCAAAATCTATTTTTTGTCCGTCTATTGGTGTATAGTCTATCTTGAAGTCTCCTGTATGCATAACTATTCCTATTGGAGTATATATTGCAAATCCAACTGCATCTGGTATACTATGTGATGTTCTTATAAACTCTATTTTCATTTTACCCATGTCTATTGTTGTTCCTTGTTCTACTTCAAACATTCTTGTGCTTCTTAGTAGTCCATGTTCTTCTAATTTGTTTCTAATTAGTCCTATAGTAAATCTTGTTGCATATATAGGTATATTCATTTGTTTTAATAAATATGGTATTCCTCCTATATGGTCTTCATGTCCATGTGTTATAAATAGTCCTTTAATTTTGTCTTTATTTCTCTCTAAATAGGTTGTATCTGCTACTACTAAATCTACTCCAAGCATGTCTTCTGTTGGGAATGCTAGTCCACAGTCTACTATAATTATTTCATCTTCATATTCAAAAACTGTGATATTCTTTCCTATTTCAAGTAAACCTCCAAGCGGTATTACTTTTAATGGAGATTTTTTAAATCTTACATCTTCTACTGGTTTTATAACTTTCTTTGGTCTTCTGCCTGGTTTTCTAGGTGTTTTTTGTACTACTTTGCTTTCTTTAGTTTTTGTCTCTTTTGGTGCTTTTTCTTGACTTACCTTTCTAGGTTTTCTCTTTATAGAATCTTTTTTTAGATTCTCTTTTGTGTTGTCCATTTTTATTTTCCGTTCCTTTCTTTTGGGTATAAATATTGTTTTTAAGTATATTTTCAGTTAATTACTTAAATCCCATAAATTGCAATTTTAAATTACGATGTATGTTCTCTTAACACATCGCTTAAGTAAATATTTAATTTTCCGTTCAACAAATATTTAATTTTTTTAAAATCTCATCTTAATCATATTTATAATATGACATACATTGTTTAAAATTATACAACATTTTGGCACATTTGTCAAATATAGTAATTATTTTTTGTTTGACATAATATAGGAGAAATGCTATACTTAATTATGAAATTCGTTTCAGCATATGATGGTTCATTATATTTGAGTTATCATGTTTCCTTTGAGTATGAGAGGAGGGAAGTTATGCCTGGAGCATTATTTCACCTAGCATTTGTCGAAGAAATCTATCGGCTCTCTAATTTAGATTGGGATAAATTAACCTTTATGGCTGGCAATCTAATTCCTGATATGGCAAAAAATAAGATGCTATCTCACTACAGGATTTCTACTTGCATAAAAGGTTTTATGGTTCCTAATTTGGAAGCTGCTGGAAAAGATTTATTGGTATTTGATGATGCACTCAAGATGGGAATGTTCTGTCATTTGTACCTTGACCATTACTTTATCAAGAATTATCTTATTCCCTCTTTTATGTGGGATATTGATAACATGGTCATATGTAATCCAAGAAATGATAGAATATGGTCAATAGAAGATTTTTTCTCTTGTCAAGGTATGTATGGTGCCTATTCGGAAATAAATTGGCTTATATTAAAAAATGGTCTTATTTCTATGGACACTATTAACCGTATTCCTGAAGTTCTGCCAAGATCTGGTATACCTTTTTTTGACGATAGACACGAAAAGTCATGGAAAAGGCAACTTGATGAACACTTGTCAGATAAACGGGATTATACAGGAGAAATATTTGACTACGAACATTTATGGTACATTATCAGACTAATAGCTTCGAGATATGTTAGGGAGGTGTTACAGCAAAAGGGATACTAAATCTTACGATTTGGTATCCCTACTTCTTTTTTAAAAATTATACTTTTTGTTTTTATGTTTAATTATATCTATTACATTATAAGCTATTAACAATATTATCCCAAATACTGAAATAAACATGCCTGCAATTAACCCTGGTATGTTATACTCTAATTCAATAACATTTTCTCCTTCTATTAATGGTATACTCATTAAGCAGTCTGCAAAATCATCTATAATTACTTTATTACCATTTATTTTTGCTATCCATCCTTTGGAATTTCCAACTGTTAATAGGAGTTTTTCATTATTATTGCCATCTACTTTTATCAAAATTTTATCATTATTTAATTTCAATTCTTTTGCTGCTTTTTCTTGTATTTCTTCTGTGACTTCTTTTAATAAATTTAAATCTAATAAATATATTTGTTCATCTAATATATCTATATTATCTTGTGACACTATTTCAATGAAATTATCTTTTTCTTTAGTTGGTATATAAAATACACTATCAGATAACCAATCAAAATATTTAAAATTATAGACTCCATTTACATTTATATTTCCATCTTTATATCCATTTATAGGGAAATTCCCATATAAAGAATACTCTCCACTTGGTATATCTAAATGATATTTTACTTTTGTACCATTTTCATCTATTTCCTTTGAGTAGCTTATTTTTTTATATATTTCTACTTCTTTTTTTACTAGTATGCTATATAGTTTATTTTGATATTCAAATGGGTTAGTATATTCTATGTTATCTGTTACATTGCTATACTTAAATGCTAATGGCAATGCATAAGGATTTTCATAAATATTTTTATTGTTTATATTTTCTAAATCTTCTCTTTTTATTAGGCCTTTTATATCATATGGAGATAAAATATATTTAATTCCAAGTAAGGAATCCGCACCCAATATTGAATTGTTTGCTATTGTTATATTTTCTCCTTCGCTCTTATATCCTAATTTGTCAAGGAATACTAATTGTTTATTATCAGGAATTGAAGTGTATCCAGTGTTTGACATATAATTATAATTTAGTGCTTCATTATAATTTGCTGTTGATTTAGGATAGTTATTATAATTGTCCCTATATACAGTTTTAGAAATACGATAATTTGAAACATCTTTTTCTTTTATATTGTCAATTAATCTATGTTCATTAACACAATATTCTTTGTATTCCTTTACTGTACTAACGTGATAGGTTTTTATGAGAATTTTAGCATTTATTACTAATTCAATACAACATACACATACTAATAAAACAACAACTATTCTTTTTATATTATCTTTACTAATTTTATTATACAAACATATCTTTTTTTCTGTTTTAGATAATTTCATTAGTATATAAACCAAAAAGCTAATTATTATATTAAATATAATTGTACAGTATATTATGTTATTACTAAATGTCGTTTTTACATAATTAAGTACTAATAAAATTCCTGAAAAAGCAAAAGAAATATAAATAATATTTTTGTACTCTCTTTCTTCATCAATTCTTTTATAATAGTTTGCTGCAATAAATATAAAAGTAAAAATGATAATATATGAATATCTAAACCAATAACTGTTAGCTGCCTTTAGAAGAGAAAATGCAAAGAATAATGGCTTCCAATAACAAGTCATTATTGAAATTATAAGAATAACTGCTAGTATTATCTTTTTATTCTTGTTTTCTATTTTACTTAAAAAATATGCTATGCAGCCAATTAGTGGTACTGTACCACAATAAATTGATAAAACTTCTGAATTGCTTGTTGCACCTAATGTATATGAATGTATTGTTGATATTATATTTCCTGTAAATGACTTTGATAATGTATTCCAGTCAAAGCCTCCTCCTTTTCCATCCATTAATTTTAATATATTGGAAAAAAATAAGATTGCACTTAACATTACTCCCATTACCATTGCTGCTATATATTTTATGAAACTTTTAGCAAATTTTTTGTATATATCATTCTTATTTTCAATATTATTTAATAAAAATTCTACCACAAACCATAAAATCGAAAATAAACAATTTGCTCCTGCTGAATACCAATTGAATAAAATTGACACTCCTACACTTATACTTAATAAATTTATTTTTTCTTCTTTGATAAGTTTATATATTCCGAGTAAAATTAATGGTAACATATATACTCCATCAAGCCACATTATATTACTTGATTGAGCTATATTATACTGCATTAATGCATATGAAATCGAAAGCAATATGACATATATTTTTCTTATTTTATTATCAAATCGTACTTGCAAATAATATGAAAATATAAATGCTGAAATTGCTAATTTTAGTACTACTATAATATCAAAAATTGAATGTATATCTGCTTTGCTTCCAAATGCAAAAAGTATGTTTAATGGTGAGTTCATATAATAGCCTAATAATGCAATTCCTGTACTTCCAAGTGTTGAATTCAAAGAGTATTTTAAACTATCATTACCATCAATAACATTTTTTAAATATCCAAAAAAATCTACATACTGTATATCTCCATCCATTGCAGCTAGAGAATTATTGCCAAATGGAGCATATCCATCCATCAATAATAACATTATCATTAATATTACTACTAAAATAAATGATATAGTTCCTATAAAACTTTTTGATTTTATCATTATTTAATCCCCTATCATCTCTAGTATTTCTTTTTTTAGTACTTCTACTATTTCCTTTTGAGGTACTTTTTTTATTATTTCTCCTTTTTTAAAAAGTAATCCTTCTTCTATCCCTCCTGCAATTCCTACATCCGCTTCTCTAGCTTCTCCTGGTCCATTTACAGCACACCCCATTACTGCAACCTTTATATCTGACTCTATTGTTTGTAGAAATTCTTCTACTTCTTTTGCAATAGGAATTAAATCTATTTGTGTTCTTCCGCAAGTTGGGCATGATACAAGTGTTGGCGATTTTTTGTATAATCCACAATTTTTAAGTATTTCTTTTGCAACTTTTATTTCTTCTATTGGGTTATCTGATAATGACACTCTTAGAGTATCTCCTATTCCTTCTCTTAAAAGTACTCCGAAGTCCAATACTTGATTTTATTGTTCCTGAAAATGCAGTTCCTGCTTCTGTAATTCCTATATGTAATGGATAATTGAAGCTTTGGCTTGCTTTTTCATATGCTTTTATACACAAATCTAAATTTGATGCTTTAAGTGATACACATATATCATAGAAATCAAGTTCTTCTAAAATCTTGATATGTTTTTGTGCACTTTCAACCATGGCTTCTGCAGTTGGACTTCCACCATACTTTTCTAATAGTTCCTTTTCTATTGAACCTGAGTTTACCCCTATTCTTATTGGTATATTTTTTTCTTTACATGCATTTACTACTTTTTCTACTCTATCTCTTCCACCAATATTACCTGGGTTTATTCTTAACTTGTCTACTCCACTTTTTATTGCTTCTAATGCTATTTTATAATCAAAGTGTATATCAGCAACTATTGGTATATGTATTTTTTCTTTTATGCCTTTTATTGCCTTTGCATCTTCTTCATCAAGACATGCAACTCTAATTATTTCACATCCTGCTTTTTCTAACTCTAGTATTTGTTTGACTGTTGCTTCTATATCCTTCGTTTTTGTATTTGTCATTGATTGAATAATTACTTTATTCTCTCCACCAATACTTAAATTACCAACTTTTATTTTCCTTGTATCTTTTCTATTAGTCATATTCATTTCCCCTTTCTAGAATTGGAAGTCAAATTTTGAAAATAAGCAAGTAATGCTATGAAAGTGAGGTAAATAACTGGAAGCGTGCTTGTGCACGCCAAAGGATTATTTATCCGAAACTTGACAACGCAGTACGAAGCTTATTTTCAAAATTAAGATGCACTTTCTTTAAGCTTAACCAATATATTCATAGCGTCAATTGGTGTAAGTTCATTTATGTTAATCTTATCTATTTCATGTGCAATTTCTGCAAGTTTATAGTTATACATATCAAGTTGTCCTGCTCCACCTTGTTTTTCTGCTTTTTCCATTTTCTTTTCTCCAAGCATACTTTTTCTCTCTAGGCTTTTTAATATTTCTCTTGCATTTTTTAATACTTCTTTTGGAACTCCTGCAAGTCTTGCAACATGTATTCCATAGCTTTCATCTGTTCCACCTTTTACTATCTTTCTTAAGAATATTATATCTTCTCCTTTTTCTTTTACTGCTATTGAATAGTTTTTAACTCCTTCAATCATTTCTTCAAGTTTTGTAAGTTCATGATAGTGTGTTGCAAATAATGTTTTTGCTCCACATTTTTCTTTATCTGCCATAAAAGTTGCAACAGCCCAAGCAATTGATAATCCGTCATAAGTCGAAGTTCCTCTTCCTATTTCGTCAAGTATTACTAAACTGTTTTGTGTCGCTTCTTTTAATATATTTGCAACTTCCATCATTTCTACCATAAAAGTGCTTTGCCCCATACTTAAGTCATCTGATGCACCAACTCTTGTAAAAATTTTATCTACTACTCCTATTTTTGCATATCTTGCTGGAACAAAACTTCCTATTTGTGCCATTAGTGTAATTAATGCAACTTGCCTCATATATGTTGATTTACCTGCCATATTAGGTCCTGTTATTATTCCTAATCTATCAGTGTCTTTATTCATATATGTATCATTTGGTACAAAACTTCCTGCTGTTATCATTTTTTCTATTACTGGATGTCTTCCTTCATCAATCTTTATTTCTCCACTGTTATCTACTATTGGCATTACATAGTTTAAATCTTCTGCTACTGTTGCAAATGAACATAAAACATCTAAGTTTGAAATGACTTCTGCTGTTTTTTGAATTCTTGGTATTTCTTTTGATATCTTTTCTCTAATCTCTAAGAATAGTTTATATTCTATGTCTACTAATTTGCCTTCTGAGCCTAATATAATGTCTTCTAGCTGTTTTAATTCTTCTGTTATATATCTTTCTCCATTTGTAAGTGTTTGCTTTCTTACATATCTTTCTGGTACTAAACTTATATTTGACTTTGTAACTTCTATAAAGTAGCCAAATACTTTATTAAAGCCTACTTTTAAATTCTTTATTCCTGTTTCTTCTTTTTCTTTTGTTTCTAGTTCTACAAGCCATACTTTTCCATTTGTCGAGGCTTCTTTTAGTTTGTCTACTTCTTCGTTATATCCTTGTTTTATGATGTTCCCTTCTGTTATTGTTATTCCTGGTTCTTCAATTATAGCTTTATCTATTAATTCATATATATCTTTTAGTTCATCCAATTCTTCATATATTTGTTTTAACATTACTGTCTTTGCATTTGACATTACACTTTTTAATTCTGGAAGTTTTGATACAGATGATTTTAGTGATAGCATGTCTCTTGCATTTGCATTACCATAAGCAATTTTTCCTGCGATTCTTTCTATGTCAAATATCTTCTTTAGGCTATCTAAAATATCTCCTCTAAGTATTACGTTAGATTTGAGTTCTTTTACTGCATCTAGCCTTCCGATTTATCTCATTTACGTCAATAAGAGGATCACTTATCCATCTTCTAAGCATTCTTCCTCCCATTGATGTTGATGTCTTATCTAATACCCAAAGTAATGTTCCTTTTTTGCTTTTATCTCTCATTCTTTCTACTAATTCTAGGTTCCTTCTTGCACTTATGTCTAATGCCATATATTTTGTTATATTATATATTTTTATAACATTTAAATGTTCCATTTCTACTTTTTGAGTTTGTTTGATATATTCAAGTAATCCGATTTGATGCTGCTAGTGCAAATTCTTTGTCTGATATTTCTTTTAGTTTCTCTCCCTTATCATCAGTTATATCATATCTTTCAGTTAAACTTTCTATATCAAATTTGAATTTTTCGTCTTCTACATTTGAAATATAACAGTCTATTCTTTCTCTTATTTTACTTATCTCTTCTGCTGATAGATACATCATTTCATTTACTACTATTTCGGCTGGATAATATCTTGCTATTTCGTCTAATAGTTTTGGAAAATTATTTGTTTCTTTTATCTGAGAAGCTAGAAAATCTCCTGTTGATATATCACATACTGCAATTCCAAAGAATATTCCTTGCTTATATATTGACATTATATAATTATTCTTTTTTTCTTCTAATAAATTATCTTCTACAAGAGTTCCTGGAGTTACAACTCTTATTACATCTCTTTTGACAATTCCTTTAGCTTGTTTTGGATCTTCTAATTGTTCACATATTGCAACTTTATATCCTTTTTCAATAAGTTTTGCTATATACATATTTGCTGCATGAAATGGTACTCCACACATTGGTGCTCTTTCTTCTTGTCCGCAATCTCTACCAGTTAAAGTTATTTCTAATTCTCTTGAAGCTGTTTGTGCATCTTCAAAAAACATTTCATAGAAGTCTCCTAATCTATAAAATAATATACAGTCTTTATATTGCTCTTTTGTCTCTAGATAGTGCTGCATCATAGGTGAATAGTCTGCCATATTTTATACTTCCTCTCTTTATTTAATATTTCCTTTTAAATACCATAAGCAGTCCTCAGTAATTTCTACATTTATTATTTTATTTATTAGTTCTTTTTCTCCTGAGAATACTATTACTTTATTTGTCTCTGTCCTTCCGTGTTAGCATTTTATCATTTGTTTTACTTGTTCCTTCGACTAGAACTTTTTGTATAGTTCCTAAATATTTACTATTATTTTCTCCTATTTGACTTTCAACTAGGGCTTTTAATCTATTAAATCTGTTATGCTTTATTTCTTCTGTAATTTGCCCTTCCATTGTGTCTGCTGGTGTTCCGTTTTCTATTTGAATATATAAACATAAAGACTTGCTCAAATTTCATTTTTTGTACAACGTCTAGTGTATCTTCAAAGTCTTCTTCTGTTTCTCCTGGAAAACCTACTATTATGTCTGTTGAAAATACTACATTTGGTATTTCCTTTTTTATCTTTTCTGCAAGCTTTAAATAACTCTCTTTTGTGTATTTTCTGTTCATTCTTTTAAGTACATTTGTGCTTCCTGATTGAAGTGGCAAATGTAATATTTTACATATCTTATCTGAATTTTTTATTGCTTCTATTACATCATCTGTAAAATCTTTTGGGTGAGGAGATATGAATCTTATTAGTTCTATTCCTTCTATTTTACTTACATCTGTTAGTAGATTTGAAAATTTATATCCGTTTCCACCATTATATGAATTTACATTTTGACCAAGTAGAGTTATTTCTTTATATCCTTCTTTTGATAAATCCTTTATTTCATTTAAGATATCTTCTGGTTTTCTACTTCTTTCTCTTCCTCTTACATAAGGAACTATACAGTAAGTACAAAAATTATTACAACCATACATAATAGTTACTGAGGCTTTTACTTTATTTTCTCTTTTTATTGGCATACCTTCATAGATATCTCCGTCTATATCTATGACATCTTTTATTTTATTTTTGTTTAATAATACTTTATATAAGTCTTCTGGAAATTTATTTAGAGTATGTGTTCCAAACATTATATCGAAATATGGGTAGCTTGAATTTAATTTTTCTTGTATATGCTTTTCCTGCATCATACAACCACCAATAGCAATAATTGCTCCTGTATCTTTTTTATATTTTTTTAACTCTCCTAGTTTTCCAAATAATTTATCCTCTGCATTTTCTCTTACACAACATGTGTTAAATACTATCAAATCTGACTTTTTAGGTTCATCACATTTTTCATATCCCATATTTTCTATCATTCCACATAGTTTTTCTGAGTCGTTTTCATTTAACATACAGCCCATTGTTAATATGTGATATTTTAGATTTTTTCCGTTTGTTTATCTCTTTTATTTTGTCTATGTATTTATTTTCAAAATCTAATATTTCCATAATTCTTAAAGTACTACCTTTCTAGTTTTCTATTTACGTTTGTCATTTTATCATAATTCGAGTTTTTTTTCAATGTTTTTGTCACTGTATATATGTATTAAAATGCGAAGGGCCTGGGAATAACTCCCAAGCCCTTCTTTTCGTTTTTATTATTTTTTAACTTTATTATTCTTTATAGGCACAATTTTTATAGTATATCCCATTGGTCTTAGTATTTTTATTAGGGTTGAAACCTTTGGAGAACAAGTATTACTTTCAATTCTTGCTATTGCTGGTTGCTTTATCCCTGTTTTTTCACTTAAATCTCGTTGTGATAAATGTAGTTTCTTTCTTAGCTCTATCTCTTCCATTATTATTCTTTCTTCTTCTTGAATTTCTTCTTTTTCTGCTTGTGTGAAATTTAGCTCCTCTTTAACTTCTTCCCATGTTAACTCTTTTTTGCTCATAATACTTTCTCCTTTCTTTTCTTGTAGTTTTCTAATAATCTTTTTGCCTTTTCTATTTCTTGTTTTGGAGTTTTTTGAGTCTGTTTCATAAATATATTTAATAATATTATCTTATTATCATCATAAAATGCGAACATTATCCTATCTCTTAATGGTCTTAACTCCCATATTTCTGTATCAATATGCTTTATGTATGGTTCTCCTAGCAATATTCCATTATCTTGTAATAGATTAATATATGCTGTAATTTTATTTAACTTTATTCTTGAATCTTTATCTTTTTTTATTCTTAATTCCTTTAAATATTCATATATTTCACTTACTCCGTCTATTATCTTGATAAAAAATAATTTTATATGCCATTAACATTTCTTTTACAGTATATTAATATGATAACATATTTGTTATCATATGTCAAATAAATCTCTAATAATATACTGTCCTTTCCTTTATATTTTATTTTAATATTGGGATATTTTTTTAGATTAAAATATGATTTGATTAAAATTTATTATAATATTATATCTTTTTTTGTTAAAAGTCAATATATTTATTAAAATGCGAAGGGCCTGGGAATAACTCCCAAGCCCTTCTTTGCTGAAAAAAACGATTCTTCAAAAAATGTGAAGTCCAAAGTCAAGTTCAAAACCAATGGGTGGAAATACTAAGCAAGTTGGGGTTCCTTCACCATGTTTTGTGATAAGTTCTATTGCCATCAATTCCTCGCTTTGCAGTTCGTTTTTAATCAATTGTTTTTCACGCCAGCAAAGCTCTTTGCCATCCCTTCTTTTCAAATACAGATATGCGATTTTGCCTCTGTCAGTTTTGGAAACTCTTACCATGTACTCAATCTCTATGTCCCCAACTGTCTCGCATTCCCACTCTTTTCCTTTTGGAAGCTCAGTGGCTTCCTTAATTCCAAATGGGAATTGACTTTTTTGTGCAGTCCAGACATGATACAAATTTGCCTGGTCCATAACCTCTCTTTCTTTTGGAAATACCTCCATTGC
>CASTFX010000028.1 GCA_949448405.1 uncultured Clostridia bacterium | reverse complement strand
GCAGGTAAAAAATTAGGTTGGGCAACAGATGCAATTGTATATGATGAACAACCAGTTGGATTTAAACAAAGTTGGTCTCAACGTTCAAGATGGACAGTTGGTCATATACAATGTATGGGAAGATATACAAAACCTTTAGCAAATTCAGTTAAAGAGAATAAAACATTAGTAACATTTGATGGATTATTATATATAGTCGGAAGTATCCCAATGTTTGTAATTACATTACTTTTATTAGTTGTAAATGCAGTTATATATATGGGAGATGGAATGACTAAAATGGCATTACTACAAAATTATTTAATGTATATAATACCGACATTCTTATTACCAATAATAACTGGTGCTATTATAATGAAATTAGATGGAAGACCATTAAGACCAATGATTAAAGGACTTATATGTTATCCATTATTCTTAGCTAGTTGGCTTGTAATAAACTTTAAATGTTTATTCAAGAGAGAAACAAGTTGGGAAAAGATAGAACATGTTAGAGATATAAAAATTAATGAAGTAATTTAAATTGACAAAGACTCATAAAATGATATAAAATAGACGTGTAACAACGTCTATTTTTTTAGGAGGATAAAATGAAATTAAATTCAAAAAATATACATATAATTATAATAGTAGTAGGAATAATATTTATGCTATTACCAGCTTTCCATACAAATATATGGTATGATGAAAGCTATACAGTGGCACTTGTAAATCATAGCTTTTCAGAAATATGGACAATTGGGGCAAACGATGTACACCCAGTTTTATACTACTACATAATAAAACTACTTAATTTAATATTTGGAACAAATATATTAATTTATAGACTATTTTCAGTTGTTCCAGTGGCAATACTTGCAATACTAGGTTATACACATATTAGAAAAGACTTTGGAGAAAAAACAGGTATAATATTTTCATTTTTAATTGCTTTTTTTCCAATAATGTCAAGATATGCAACAGAAATAAGAATGTACTCATGGGCAATGCTATTTATAACAATTACAGCAATATATGCTTATAGATTATATAAAGAAAGAGTAACTAATAAAAATTTAATTATTTTTGGAATTTTTAGTTTATTTGGAGCATACACTCATTATTATGGATTAATGGCATCAGGACTAATTAATTTAGCTTTATTTATATATTTGGTAAAGAACTTTAAAGAAAAGAAAGTAGACTTCATTAAGTTTATGATTTGTGCAGTAATACAAGTTGTAGCCTATGTTCCATGGTTACTTATCTTTTTATCACAATTTGGAAGTGTTTCATCAAATGGATTTTGGATAACTATAAGTTTCCCAAATACTCTAATTGAGGTACTTGGAATACAATGTGCAGGAAGGGTTTTACCTAAAGAACTAGCTTTTGCTATGATGCTAGTATTATACATATATATAGGCTATTTAATATATAAATCAGTAAAAGAGAAAACGGAAATGAAACCTGGAATACTTGCACTAATAATATATTTTGGAGTAGTATTTGCAGCATATATAATATCAAAAATAACAACCCCAATATTACATGACAGGTATTTGTTAGTAGTTACAGGACTTATAATATTCTTTATAGCATTCTTCATGGCAAAAGAGAAAAATAAGTGGATAACTATAGTGATTTTGGCAATAATCGTGGCAGCATCAATTGTAAATATGGTTGGTGTAATGTATATGAATTACAATTCTAGCAACAAAGAAATGCTAAGATATATAGATGAGAACTTAAAAGAAAATGATTCATTTTTAATGTATAGTGATGAAATTTCAGGATTTGCATTAAGTGTTAAGCATCCAGGACATATGCAATATTTTCATGATAATAACAATTGGGGTGCAGGTGGAGCATATGAATCATTTGGACCAGATATGTATAGGTCTGATAATTTAACAGATATAATGGAAAAAGCTGAGCGGAAGAATATGGATTATAAATATATCAGAAGAAAACTTTAAAAAGGAAATACAAGAAGTTTATAATGTAAAACTTATAGAAAGAAAAGAATTCCAAACAGAATATAATGGATATTTCTTCTCTTTTACAATAATTGAAAAATAGACAGGAGGTTAAAACTATGTGGTTTCTTAATAACATAAGGGTATATGCTTTTGTTGGTCCATCAGGTACAGGTAAAAGCTATAGAGCACAATATGTCGCAGGAGAAAATAATATAAGCTATATAATAGATGATGGGCTATTCATAAAAGAGAATGAAGTTATTGCGGGGTGTTCTGCTAAAAAAGCTCCAACAAAGATAGAAACTGTAAAACATGCACTTTTTCAAACAGAAGAAGAAAGAAAAGAAATTATGGCAGCCATAAAAAAATATAAACCAGAAGCTATAATGATACTTGGAACATCAGACAATATGGTACATAAAATTGCTGAAAATTTAGGACTTCCTAAGATTAGTAAGATTATAAGAATTAATGAAATTGCAACAGAAGAAGAAATGCAAACAGCAAGAAGAATACGTGTAACAGAAGGAAAACATGTTATACCTGTTCCAACATTTGAAATTAAAAAAGACTTCTCAGGATACATATTAGACCCACTTCAGATTTTTAAATCAAAAGGGCTTGGAAAAGACCCATATGTTTCAGAAAAGTCAATAATTAGACCTACTTTTAGCTATTTAGGGAATTTTACAATATCAGACCAAGTATTTAGACAGATAATAGAATACCTTGCATATAAAACCCCAGCTATATTTAAGCTTGCAAAAATGAGACTTACTAAATATGAAGAGGGTCCAAGTATATATATGGAAGTTATAGTAGTGTATGGATACAATATAAGGGAAAGCTTAAATGAATTTAAAGATAAATGTAAAAAAGAGATAGAAAAGTTAACTGCCATGAATATAAGAAACATGGAAATAGTAGCAAGGGGTATAGAAGTTGTAGAAAAAAAAGAAGAAAATGAGGAATAAAAAGTATGTCATTTGTTGTTGCAATAGACCGGACCTGCAGGAACAGGAAAAGGAACGATTACAAAGATAATAGCTGAAAAAATGAATTTAATAAATATTGATACAGGAGCAATGTATAGGTGTGTTACACTTGAGTGTATAGAGAATAATGTTTCTCCAGATGATATAAATGGCATAAAAGAATTACTAAAAAATATTAGTATCGACTTAAAACAGGATAATGGAAATCAAGTGGTAATTTTGAATGGAAGAGATGTTTCAGAAAAAATAAGAACTCCTGAAATAGAAAATAGAGTTGCAGTATATGCAGCTCTTAAAGTCGTAAGAGATAAAGTGACTCCTCTTCAAAGAAAAATGGGAGAAGAAAACGATATAATAATGGAGGGGAGAGACATTGGAACAGTAGTGTTTCCAAATGCAGACATTAAAATTTACTTAGACTGTTCATTAGAAGAAAGAGCAAAAAGAAGATATAAGCAAAATTTAAAAAAAGGAATAAAAGAAAGCTATGAAGAAGTACTAGAGGCAATTAAAGTAAGACATAAACTTGAGACAGAAAGAGAGATAGCTCCATTTGTAAAAGCAGAAGACGCAATTTTAATAGATAGTACAAATATGACAATAGAAGAAGTAGTATCAGAGGTTGAAAAGTTAATAAGGAGTAAAAGAAATGGTTAGAGGAATAATAAAATTTGTTTTAAGAATAGTAACATTACTTTTATATAGGGTTAAAGTTGTTGGAAAAGAGAATATAGAAGAAGGAAAACCATATATTTTATGTCCAAATCATATAAGCAATTGGGATCCACCGACAATGGTTGCATCTCTCAAAAGAAATGATATATATGTTTTAGCAAAGGAAGAAATGTTTGTAAACAATTTTATAAAATGGCTTGCAGTTAAAGTACATGCTTTGCCAGTAAAAAGAGGAAAGCAAGACATAGCTATTTTAAAAAATAGCGTAAAAGTTTTGAAGGATAATCATATTATTTTAATATTTCCAGAAGGAACAAGAAACGGTATTAAGAAAAAAGGAAAAATACAAAACGGAGCAGTACTAATGAATTTAATGTCAGGAGCTCCAATTATTCCAATTGGGATACAGTCTAAGACTAAATATAGACCATTTACAAAGGTTAAAATAAACATAGGTAAGCCTATGGACTTTTCAGAATATAAAGATAAAAAAGGAGATAAAGAGACTCTAAATGCTTTAAGTAAAACAGTTATGGAAGAAATGATTAGATTGACAAATGAGGAATTTTAGTATATAATAATTATTTGTTAAAAATTATATAAAATAAGAGGAGAAAAGTATGAATAACAAAAACATTAGAAATATAGCAATAATTGCACATGTAGACCATGGGAAAACAACATTAGTAGATGCTCTATTAAGACAAAGCCACGTTTTTAGAGAAAATGAACAAGTTCAAGAAAGAGTTATGGACTCAAATGACATAGAAAAGGAAAGAGGAATAACAATACTATCTAAAAATACTTCTGTAATGTATGAAGGAGTAAAAATAAATATAGTAGATACTCCTGGACATGCTGACTTTGGTGGAGAAGTAGAAAGAGTTTTAAAAACAGTAGATGGTGTTTTGCTTTTAGTAGATGCATTTGAAGGAGCTATGCCTCAAACTAGAGAAGTTTTAAAGAAATCTTTAGCTCTAAATTTAAAACCAATAGTAGTAATAAATAAAATAGATAGACCAGGTTCAAATCCAAATAATGTTGTAGATGAAGTCTTAGAATTATTCATTGAACTAGACGCAAATGATGAGCAATTAGATTTTCCAGTTGTTTATGCTTCTGCAAAACTTGGAATTGCAAAACTTAACTTAAATGACGAAGATGGAACTATGGATTGTCTATTTAAGACAATAGTTGACAATATAAATGCGCCTGAATGCGATGAAGATGGACCAACTCAAATGTTAGTTTCAAATATTGATTATGATGAATATGTTGGAAGAATAGCTGTTGGAAGAGTAGAAAGAGGAACAGTTAAAACTGGAATGAATGTTACAGTTTGTAAAAAAGATGGTAAAACAGCAAATGGAAAGATTACAAAGGTATATACTCATGTCGGATTAAATAAAGTTGAAGTAGAAGAGGCAAAAGCAGGAGATATTATAGAATTTTCTGGTATTTCTGATATTAATATTGGAGAAACAATATGTGACCCTGAACATGTAGAGAAAATTGATTTTGTTGATATAGATGAGCCAACTGTAACAATGACATTTAGTGTAAACAATGGACCTTTTGCAGGACGTGAGGGAGAGTTTGTTACATCAAGACATATTAGAGATAGATTATTTAAAGAACTTGAAAGAAATGTAAGCTTACGCGTTACAGAGACAGCACAAGCAGACTCTTTTGAAGTTGCAGGACGTCGGAGAATTGCATTTATCAGTATTAATAGAGACAATGAGAAGAGAAGGATTTGAACTTCTAGTTTCTCGTCCAAAGGTTATTATAAAAGAAATTAATGGCGCAAAATGTGAGCCAATGGAAAGATTAGTAGTAAATGTACCAGATGAATTTGTTGGAAATGTTATAGAAAAACTTGGTAAAAGAAAAGCTGAAATGACAAATATGGAACCAGCAGAAGAAGGACATACTAAAGTAGAATTTAAGATACCTGCAAGAGGGCTAATTGGATATCGTTCAGAATTTATGACAGATACAAAAGGAAATGGTACTATGAACCATATATTTGATTGTTATGAACCATTTAAAGGTGATATAACTGCAAGAAGTAGAGGTACAATAGTTGCTTTTGAAAATGGAAAAGCTGTAACATACGGACTATATAATGCACAAGATAAAGGAGAATTATTTATAGGACCTGGTACAGAAGTTTATGAAGGTATGATAGTTGGACTAAATTCAAGAGGAGAAGACTTAGCAATAAATGTATGTAAAGAGAAGCATTTAACTAATACAAGAGCGTCTGGATCTGATGATGCATTACGTTTAGTTCCACCTCTTCAAATGTCATTAGAGAAGGCTATTGAGTTCATACAAGATGACGAATTAGTTGAAGTTACTCCTCAAAATATACGTTTGAGAAAGAAGATATTAGATTCTAAGGAACGTGAAAGAGCAAACAGGAGTAAGAGTAATTAATAATATCATATCAATAGAGTTAATATATAAATTTCTTCGTTCGCTTTACTGAGAAAATCTACTATTCGCTTCACAATAGATTTTCACAATCGCCCTTGCTTTCAGCTCGGTTGGTCGCTACGCAGCTCACTATAAATTTATATATTTAACTCTATTGTAAATTAATGAGAATAATAATATGTTGAATTTATCAAGCGTCTTACTATACAGTTAATGCGACGCTTTCAAATTTAATATATGTATTATTCTTTTATATTGTAAAAGGAGAAATAATGGATAGAAAAATTTTTGAAGAGATAAAGAAAAAGGCATTAGATGACCATATTCCAATTATAATGGATGATACTTTGGAGTATTTAGATAGTATTTTACTTAACTCTAATAAAGATAGAATATTAGAAATAGGTACTGCTGTTGGATATTCTAGTATTTGCTTTTCAAGATATTTATCAGATAATGGACAAATTGATACTATTGAAAGAGACGAAGAAAGAGCAAAAGAAGCAATAGAAAATATTAAATCTATGAAATTAGATAATAAGATTAATGTTTTTGTAGGAGATGCAGTAGAAATCTTACCGACATTAGATAATAAATATGATGTAATATTTATAGATGCTGCAAAAGGAAAATATCCATTTTTCCTAAGTGAAGCTCTAAGAATGTCAAAAGTAGGTACATTAATAATTGCTGATAATATTTTATATAAAGGATATGTTATGAGTGATTATAACAAACATAAACAAAGGACAGCAGTAAGAAATCTAAGAGAATATATAAAAGAAGCTTTGGACAATCCAAAGCTTAAAACTGAAATTCTAGAAATAGGTGATGGACTAAGCATAAGTAAAGTACTAGAATAATTTTAAATATTTAACTGAAGATAATGCTGTATCAATAATCATTGTCAAAAGTAAAGTGTTTATAACAATATGCTGAATTTTAAAAGGTATTTTTGACAAGATTTTTCCAATTATCTTTGTTACAAATGGGTGTAGTAGTTTTATAAATATTAGGCTACCGAACTCCCCAAAGTATACTAAAGCTTAAAGTTATTCTGCTATTTATATTTAAGAAAAAACCAGTATAATCCCACCATCTAGTTGCAAATAATGCTTGCAAAAAGAAATCTGTTATATATTCAAATACACTAAACAAAATTGCTGCAAGAAAGAATAGTCTTATAGGTTTATTTTTATAATCTTTAAGAAATAGTATTAGCATTATTGCACCATATCCGTATATTGGACAAATTGGCCCAAATAGAAATCCTCTTTTTACAAATTCATGTGTTGAAACGATGCAAAATATTTCTTCACCTATCCAGCCTATAAATGCATAAATAAAAAAGTAGATAGCGATTTTTTGGAATTTACTTATATTTTTTGATATATTCATAATATTCATACACTTTCTATTATATCTAATAACATTAATAATATATCAAATATTAAGAAAAAAGTAAAGTACAATAATATTGAAATTTGAAGTAATATAGTATATAATATACAAAAAAAGGAGAAAAATATGAAAAAACCCGAATTGCTTGCACCAGCAGGTTCATTTGAAAAAG
The DNA here is from genome assembly GCA_949448405.1 of uncultured Clostridia bacterium. Taxonomy (GTDB): domain Bacteria; phylum Bacillota; class Clostridia; order TANB77; family CAG-508; genus JAAWPK01. The sequence continues at coordinate 3,817 of CASTFX010000028.1, read as the reverse complement.
CAAAGATAGCATTTCTTTATGGAGCAGATGCTGTATACTGCGGAACAGCTTCTTTATCTTTAAGAAGTAGAGCAGAAGTAGATGATAATGATTTAGAAAAAACAATAATATATGCACATGAAATAGGAAAAAAAGTATACGCAGCAATAAATATATATGCAAATGATGATAGTTATGAGGAGATTAAAACTCAAGCTAGAATGTTAAATGATATAAAAGTAGATGGTATAATTTTATCAGATGGTGGAGTGCTTGATATAGTAAAGGAAGAAGCACCAGATATAGACATACATATTAGTACACAAGCAAATGTTGTATCAGCACATGCAGCAAATTTTTGGTATAAAAACGGAGCAAAAAGAATTATACTTGCTAGAGAATTAAGTAAAGAGCAGATAAAAGAAGTAGTAGATAAAACACCAATGCCACTTGAAACAGAAATGTTTATACATGGAGCATTATGTTTTGGATATTCAGGAAGATGCTTTTTAAGCGATTTCTTGGCTTCTAGAAGTGCAAATCTTGGAGATTGTGCACAAAGCTGTAGATGGGCATATAATGTATATGCAGAAGAAAAGAATAATCCAGGAAACCTTATGCCAGTTGAGTATGATGATAAAGGAACTTATATATTCTCATCTAAAGACTTATGTCTTTTGAAAGAAATTCCAGAAATAATTGAACTAGGAGTAGATAGTTTAAAAATAGAGGGAAGGCTTAAAACAGAATATTATTTAGCAAGTATTGTAAATACCTATAGAAACGCAATAGACGACTATATAAGGTCACCTGAAACATATGATTATACTGAGTACTTATCTGAAATAGATAAAGTAAAAACAAGAAGTTTAACTACATTTTATTTTAATGATAAAAACAATAAGGACTTCCAAGAATATGAAGGAAAACAATATAATCCTGATTATGAGTTTGGGGGCAAGATAGTAGAATATGACTCAGATAAGTCAGTTATAGAGATAAAAAACAAACTTTTTGTAGGTGACGAACTTGAAATAATTATTCCAGGTACTATAAAACCATATAAATTTGAAATAAATAGATTATGGGATGTAGATACAGAAGAAGAGATAGAAAGCATAAGTCCTGGAAAGAAAGGTCAACTTGTAAAAATTCATTTACCTATTAAATGTGAAAACAACTGGATTATAAGAAGGAAAAAGAAGTAAAAAAAATGCGAGGATTTCCTCGCATTTTAATATTTTAGTTATTAATTCTTAATCTTTCACCTGTAAAAATCAAATTAGGATTTTTAATATCATTTAGTCTTACAATACTTTCAATAGATACTTTAAACATATTTGCAATGTATGTTAAAGTATTTCCACGCCTTATAGTATAAATTGTATGTCCAGTTTCAACTTCATTACCCTTTATTTCTTCCAAATTTCGAGTTACATCGATTTTTAGAACTTCATTAGGATAAATTAAGTTAACATTTTTAATTCCGTTTAAACCAGCAATTTCATTTATAGTCGTTCCAAATTCATTTGCAATTCCACTTAAAGTATTTCCTCTTTTAACAGTATAATATTCAATTTGATTTACAGTATTTGGAGGAGTATTAATACTTTCATTAGAAGATAAAAAGATATCATCTGTAAATCTATCTCTATCAACAAAGCCTCTTATACCTGAAATTCTTCCCATATCAGAATATTGAAATCCAATCCAGTAAGACCAATTTGAATCATTACTTGGCTCAGTTACGTCATATTCTGCAACCCAAAGAGGGTAAGCACTTGCTAGTTCTTTTCCAAAAGTGTCTCTTGCATTAAAAGCGTCGCTATAAATTACTATATCCTTATTAGTTAATTCTTTTACTTTGTTTATAAAGGCTAGCGAAATATTATTAATTTCCTCTTTAGTTAAATTTCCAAAGCTTTCAAAATCCATGGCGAGTTTACAATCAGGTGTTGTTCCTGATATTACAGAAGAGAAGTATTCCGCTTCTTTTATAGCTTCATCTTCGTTTCTAGCCGTTAAAAAGTGGTATAAACCTATTTTAAGCCCATTATTTTTTGCATTAGTATAATTTAGTTTAAAAAAGGGGTCTGTTACATTAGAGCCTTGGCTAGATTTAATATAAACAATGTCAATACCTGCTTTTTTAACTCGATTATAGTCTATATATCCTTGCCAGTTGCTTACATCTATTCCTTCATATATTGTATCAGAAGAAGGGGGCATAGCATATGAGGTAGAGGATAGTATAAGTAATGAAATAAATAGAAATAGAGTTAGACATAGAATTTTTTTTATCATATAAACCTCCTTTATACTTCTTGAAATTCTTTGCTAAGTTTATTTATAGCTTTTGTTTCAATTCTAGATACATAGGAACGGCTTATACCAAGCATTTTTGCTATCTCATTTTGAGTTTTAGGAACTTTCCCGTTTAAACCAAATCTAAGCTCTAATATTGTTATTTCTCTGTCCTTCAATACTTTTTTCATTTTTTCAAATAGTTTCTTAGTTTTTAGTTTTAAATCTATTTCGTCTTCAATACTTCTTTCGTCATTTTCAAGTATTTCTAGTAGAGTTATTTCGTTATCATCTTTATCTTTACCGTATAGGTTCATTTAGATATACTTCAGATTTAGTCTTTTTTGAAGTTCTAAGAAACATTAGAATTTCATTCTCAATACATCTAGCAACATATGTAGCAAGTCTAATATTTTTGTCCATATTAAAACTGTTTATGCCTTTTATGAGTCCAATAGTTCCAATAGAAATTAGGTCATCTTGATCTATATTAGTAGAAGCATATTTCTTGGAAACATGAGCAACTAATCTTAAGTTTCTTTCTATTAAAACATTTCTTGCTTCTTCATCACCTGATTTTAATCTTTTCAAAAATTCTTGTTCTTCATCTGAGCTAAGTGGCTCAGGGAAGAGATTAGAACTCTGAATATATCCGAACTACAAAAGTTGCACTTTTTAAGAAGGCAAAAAAGCCAGCTAAAGTTAAAGTTCCTATCATAAGGTAAGACACCTCCGTTTTTTTACATAGTCAATTATATGTGTAGGTATTTGAGTCTGTGCATGACCAAAGGCAAATTTATTTTGACTTTACGTAAAATATATGATATTATGTAAAAGCAAATATTTTTGAAAGGAGTGACCTATTTGCTAAGCAATGAGCAGTTCGAGAAGGAGTTAAACGGACTCCTATCTCGGAAGTTTCCAAGCGACGTAGCAGCTCAAATCGAACTTACCGGATTTAGGGACATAGCGAAAGCTGCAGGGTTTAGGGGGCGTGTTACAAGATACCAAGTAGTTAGTGGCAGGATCACTGACGACCCTAGAGCCATAGCCTATAAAAAAGCTATGGATCGCCTTGCAAGACAAACAGCTAAGCCTAAAACGAGGCAAGAGAGAGTAAGAGCGCCTGCGTCTTCCCAGGAGGATACGCTGCAGCCTCTGGCCCAAGCTCCTACAAGTAATCCTGAGCAAAAAAGCGGAGAAAAAATCCCTGCGCAGGCCAAAGAGGAAGCACAAGAGCAGCCAGTAGTTCAAGCTACAACAAAGGTGCCAAAAGCGCCTAAGTCTGAACCGGTAGCTGCAAGTAATGAAAGAAGAGGAGGGCGGAAACCCAGAGCTCTGAAAAGAGAAGCAAAGAAGCTTAAAGACACTAAAGGTCCCAAAAAAGCAAAACCCAAAAGGTTAAAAAAACATTAAAGGTCACAAAGCCCCTCACTGTATACCGAGATTTATGAATAGGTAGAGGTGAGGGGCGCTTTTTTATATAATTACTTGAAAAATTTTACAGTATTTAATGGATTTAGAATTTTATTTA
>CASTFX010000027.1 GCA_949448405.1 uncultured Clostridia bacterium | reverse complement strand
AGAACATACCTCCTTCCCAAGGCCAAGGCTCTTCAAGCCAACGCCATTTATTGCAAGGATAAAATATAGTAAGTGGGCCATATACTTTTTGGTATTTATCCTTTAAATCTTTTAAAGTTTTATTATAGCTATTGTGTAAGCATAATGCTTTCTCATCATCTGGATGAGTATCTAAATATAATGCAAGTTCTATAATTGCAAAATTATAACATTTAATTTTTTTAAGCATTTCTTCACGAGTTTCGTTATCATGATTATGACATTCACAAGAACAATGTACTCTATTTTCAACAACTGCTACTACATCATTTGTAACTTCATAAGTTTGCATATCTGGGTTCATCTGTTACAGCCCTCCTTTATCATATTTGTATCTGCGATATATTGTATTTCTGCCATTGATTGACCAGGATAATATTCACTAACTAATTCTGGAAAGATAGTACCTTTTGAAAGACAAGAACAAGGCATATAAGTTTCGTTCATTGTCTGAAATGGTACATAACTTTGACCAAACATAGGGTTTGTAGGAAATACATCTTCTTCTTCGTCAAATCCACAACTACAATTACAATTATAATTAGTATCATTACTTTGTACAGCTTGGCATAAGGTTTCGTAAGAATTCTTATCTTCATTATTATATGAGTTATATAAGCAACAACATTTTCTACGTCTACAATTGCACATTTTAATTCCTCCTTATTATTGTATATAATACATAATATGTAGAAAATACAAGAGAAGTGAATTATTATGTTGTAATTTGTATTCTATCTTGATATAATTAGAATAGGAGATAGGCTATGTATCAAGAAAATAATAATCGATTAAAGGATTTAATAAATTATATAGAAGAGCATTTAACAGAAAAAATAGAGTATAAAAAATTATCACAAATTTTATTAGTAAATGAATATACACTTCATAGAATATTTTATTTTGTCACAAATATTTCGCTTGCAGACTATATACGTAAAAGAAGATTAAGTATGGCAGCAATAGATATTTTAGGAGGAAAACAAAAGATAATAGATATTGCAATAAAATATCAATATGATTCATCAACAGCATTCTCAAGAGCTTTTAAAAACATGATGGGAGTACCTCCAAGTCAATTCATTGGAGATACCAAACATATAAATTACTTTCCAGTTATAAAATTTGAAGATAGTGTGGAAGAGCTAAGAGAAATCAAGTTTCAAATAAAAGGAAATGTTAGCTTTGATATGTATGTCATAGGAAGAAAAACTACAATGAATAATTTAAGTAAAACTGCAAAAGAATTTTGGCAAGAAATGAAAGATGACAGACCAGAAGTATTTAATAAAGCGTCATATGGAGTGGTAGAATATGATAAAGTTCTATGTAAAGAGATGACAGAAGCTACGTATTATATTGGAAATAAAAGGAGATTTAAAGGAAGTAAAAAGTATAATATAATAAATAAAAAATTTTTGATTTTTACAATAAATTCAGTAGAAGGAGATGACATAAGCAAATTTACAAAGTATATATATTCAAATATTTTGCCAAATCTAGGATATAACTTAGATAATATACCAGATATAGAAGAATATGTCGATTGGGAAAGGACTAAAATATATATACCAATTATTTAGATAGAGCAACTTTTTTGATATGAAAATAGTTGCTTTTATTATGCAAAAAAACCATATTATTAAAATAATACAGATTTTTGAAAATCAATTTATGAAATGGAGGGAATAACACGTGGACAAAGTCTTAACAAAGGCAGTTAATATAATGCGGAGCAAGGATGACTGCAAAGTAGGACAAGATGTCAATGCAATAATTATAGAAACAGGAGGAGATATTTACCAAATATATATTCCAAGCAAAGGTTGCAAATACGCATGCATAATGTGTAATTATGGCTTCAATCACCCTATCCGAGAAAAGGAAATACTAAAAGCCTTAGATGTAATTTGTTATAGGTTAAATCCAAGTGCCCAAACAATAATATTAGAGGCTTCAGGGAGTTTTTTAGATGACAGAGAGATACCAAGAGAATTACAAGAAAAGATTATCTCAAGAGTAGCAAAGACGAATGTTCCAAGAGTTCAAATTGAAACACATTACAAAACAATAACAGAGGAAAGACTAGTAAGCATTAAGAGAATATTAGAGGGCAAAGAGGTAGGAGTAGAGCTAGGACTTGAATCGACGAATCCAGAGGTCATACAAATTTATAACAAAGATATAGATTTACAAGGACTTTTAGATACAATTTGGTTATGCGATAGACATGGAATAGAGGTAAGCTTAAATGTAATGCTTGGAGCACCACTTCTTACAATTCAAGAGAGAATGGAAGACTCTATAAATTCAGTTAATTGGATTTTACAGAAATGTCCCAAAAGTACAACGATTGTACTATTTCCATTAAATATAAAGAAGTATACACTTATAAGATATCTGTATGAGATGGGAAGATATGAAGCAGTTTATGACTGGGAGTTTATAGAGGTGTTGTCAAAGCTTCCTAAAGAAGCACTTAGCAGAATATACATTTCCTGGTGGGGAAATAGATGTAATGAATTCCATGGGGAAGAGGCTATCATAAAACCTATCCATTGTGACGACTGTCATGATAAATTGATGAAATTTTACAATAGTTTTGTAAAAAGCGAAACATCAGCAGATAAAGCACGCCTAATCTCTGATATAAGCACCATATGTTGCAAATGCAAAGATGAATTTGAGATGAGAAGAAACAGACAAGGGAAAGGGGAGAAATCCTATCCAAAGCGACTAGAAAAGGAAAAAAACAGACTCAGGACGGAATTAGGAGTGTAAGAGAAAATACCAGCTAGGAAGTTAAAAACTATCTAGCTGGTCATTTAATATTAAATCTTTTATTGGTATGCGTTTTCTCCTATCAGGTATTTCTTTAGGATAGCCAATTAAAAGTGTAGATATTTGTTCAAAGTCTTTTATTTTTAAAAAGTCATTTATTTCATCTTCAATATATAATGTATCACAAAGCCAACAACTTCCAAAACCAAGATTACAACATTCTAAAGACATATTTTCAATTGCAGCACCTAAAGATAAATAATCAGGTTTTTTATAGTATTTCTTTTTATCTTTACTATGATAGATTGGAGAATATATAATAATAGCTCGATTAGCCTCTAACATTTGATTAGCAGAGCCTTTAACACTTGTTTTCAAATCCTTATGATAATTATCAAAATTATATAGCATAGAAACAATAGTATTTTTCTGAGTATCATCTAAAATATAAAATCTCCAAGGCTGTCTGTTTTTAGCAGAAGGAGCAAGCGTAGCACTTTGTAGAATAGAATTTAAATCCTTGTCAGAAATATTTTGATTAGTATATTTCCTGATAGTTTTTCTTGAATTTATAACAGTATTGAAATCCATTGAAATAACCTCCATTATTATTTTTTAAATAGTTTATAATAATTAATAGAAAATAAATCAACTTTTTAAAAGTTAAAAAAGTTGATTCATTTTGTCTAATATTGCTTACATTTCTTAAGATGAAACTTACTAAGAGTAAGGTAAGCAGTACTAGCTGGTACAATAAAGTTATAGACTAAAACTTTCAGGAAGAAGTTCTTCTAAAGTTTTTTTCTCAAGCTTTTCATCTCCATAGTACATATAAATAGGAAAATCACTTTTGCAAAATTCTGATATAAATTGTCTACAATAACCACATGGAGTTGTATAAATAAGCTCGTCTTTTCCACCAACAACAAGTAAAGCTTCAAATTCTCTTTCACCTTCTGAGATAGCTTTAACAAAAGCTGTTCTTTCAGAACAGATGGCCATTATACCACCATTTTCAACATTACATCCTGAATAAATTTTACCACTTTTTGAAAGTAAAGCACAACCTACTTTAAAACCAGAATAAGGGGCATAAGCATTTTCACGAGCTGCTTTTGCAACTTCGATTAATTCATTTATAACCATAATAAAACCTCCATTTTTTAAAATTATATCACAAGTTTAAAAGAAAGACTATTCAAAATTAAAAATAGAATCTATTGATTTTTAAGTAATAATGTGATATAACAATGTCATAAAATTTAAAAATATAGGAGGCATTTTATGGAATTAAAAGGATCAAAAACAGAAAAAAATTTAATGGCAGCATTTGCAGGAGAATCTCAAGCAAGAAATAAATATACATATTTTGCAAGCAAAGCTAAAAAAGAAGGATATGAGCAAATAGCAGCAATATTTGAAGAAACAGCAGCAAATGAAAAAGAACACGCTAAATTATGGTTTAAACTTTTAAATGGTGGAGAAGTACCATCAACAGTAGAAAATTTAAAAGCAGCAGCAGAGGGAGAAAACTACGAATGGACAGATATGTATGAGCAAATGGCAAAAGACGCTAAAGAAGAAGGATTTAATCATATAGCATATCTTTTCGAAGCTGTTGGAAAAATAGAAAAAGAGCATGAAGAAAGATATTTAAAATTATTAGAAAATGTAAAAGATGGTTTAGTATTTTCAAAAGACGGAGACAGAATTTGGAAATGTAGAAACTGTGGACATATCGTAATTGGAAAATCAGCACCAGAAGTTTGCCCAGTATGTAATCATCCAAAAGCATATTTTGAAATAAAAGCAGAAAATTATTAAAAAAGAATTAAAGCCTGATAAGTTTAGTCTTATCAGGCTTTAAAAATGCTTGTTAAAAAACTGCAACTATGATATAATGAAAAACGTAAAAAGGAGAAGATATGGAAAATAATAGAGTAGATAAGATAGAATATTACTTATCAATTGCAGAAGCTGTGGCATCGAGAGGAACATGTCTTAGAAAGAATTACGGATGTATAATAGTTAAAAATGATGAAATAATTGCAACAGGATATACAGGAGCTCCAAGGGGTAGAAAAAACTGTATAGACTTGGGATATTGCACTAAGAAAAAAATATTACCAGATATGAGGCATCGGAGGTTATGACGCATGTAGGTCAGTACATGCAGAACAAAATGCCATAATAAGTGCTTCAAGAAAAGACATGATAGATGCAACTCTTTATTTAACAGGAGTTAGGAAAGATACAGGAGAGTACGAAGAAAACGCAGACTCTTGCCAGCTTTGCAAGAAAATGATAATAAATGCAGGAATAAAGAATGTAATAGTAAGGCAAAAAGGAAACAATAAATACAATGTAATAGATGTAAATGATTGGATAAAAAATGATGAACTATTAGATGGAAAAATAACATATTAAAGGAGAAAAAAAGATGGGAAAACCCATAGTTGCGATAGTAGGGAGACCAAATGTTGGAAAATCAACTTTTTTTAATTACATAATAGGAGAAAAAAGGTCAATTGTAGAGGACAAACCAGGTGTTACAAGAGACAGGATATATGCAGATGCAAATTGGAGAGGTATAAATTTTACCTTAGTAGATACTGCTGGAATAGAGCCTAAATCAGATGATATAATAATCACAAGTATGAGAGAACAGGTAGAAATAGCAATAGAAATAGCAGATGTAATAGTATTTATAACAGACATAAAACAAGGAGTAACAGAAGTAGATAAAGAAATAAGTCTTTTGCTAAGAAAATCAAAAAAACCAATTGTACTTGTTTGTAATAAATCAGACAAGTTCGGAAAAGAAAACAATGATATATATGAGTTCTATAACTTAGGAATAGGTGATCCATTTGCAGTATCATCAGTTAATGCTTCAGGTATAGGAGATGTGTTAGATGAAATATATAAGCATTTCCCAACTCAAGAAAAAACCGTTGAAGATGAAGAAATAATTAAAGTTGCATTAATAGGTAAGCCAAATGTCGGAAAATCTTCACTTGTAAATAAAATACTTGGAACAAATAGAGTAATAGTAAGTAATATTGCAGGAACAACGAGAGACGCAATAGATTCATACTACGAAAATGAAAATGGTAAATATGTATTCATAGATACAGCAGGACTTAGAAGAAAGAATAAGATAAAAGATGATATTGAGAGATATAGTATAATAAGGACTATGCTCGCAATTGAAAGAGCAGATGTGTGTTTAATGATGGTAGATGCAACAGAAGGAGTAACAGATCAAGACGCAAAAATTGCAGGAGAGGCACACGAGGCTGGTAAAGGAATAATAATTGTTGTAAACAAATGGGATGAAATAGAAAAAGATAATCACACCTTAGAAAATTTTAAAAAAGACGTATATCAAAAACTTGCATATTTAACATATGCACCAATAATATTTATATCAGCATTAACAGGACAAAGAGTAAACAAAATTTTTGAAATGATAAATGAAGTAAATAGGTGTAACAGCATGAGAGTATCAACAGGAATGTTAAATCAAGTAATAAATGAGGCAATAGCAATAACACAGCCACCGACAGATAAAGGAAGAAGACTAAAAATTTTATACGTTACACAGGCGAGTACAAAACCTCCAACATTTGTCGTATTTGTAAATAATAAAGAGATATTCCATTTTTCATATGAAAGATATTTAGTAAATCATATTAGAAAAGAATTTGGAATAGAAGGAACCCCTATTAGAATTATTGTAAGAGAAAAATATGATGAAGAAGATTAATTTTAATTAAAAGAAAGGAAGATGGTAGTATGGCAGTATATATTATTATGGCAATAATTGCATATGCAATAGGAAGTATCAATTTTTCAGTAATTTTCAGCAGAAAATTTGCAGGATTCGATGTTAGAGAAAAGGGAAGCGGAAATGCAGGAACAACTAACATGCTAAGAAGTGTGGGGAAAAAAGCTGCTGCAATTACATTACTATGCGATATATTAAAAGGAGTAGTTTCAATAATAATCGCATACTTAATGAACAAATTTATACAAGGAGTAAATGGTGCAATACTTGTACAAATTGCAGCATTAGGAGTTGTTATAGGACACACATTTCCAATATTTTTTGAATTCAGAGGAGGAAAAGGTGTTGCAACATCTCTTGGGATATTAATTTGTATAAATTGGAAGATAGGGCTTGTATGTCTAATATTTGCATTATTAATAATGGCAGTTACTAGAATGGTATCAGCAGGTTCAGTAACAGCTGCAATACTTTATCCAGTACTTGTCATATGTCAAGTTGGAAAAGAATATTTTATAGTAGATGGAAACTACATAATATTTAGTATATTACTTGCACTAATTGTAGCATTTAACCACAGAGCAAATATTAAGAGGATACTTTCAGGAACAGAAAATAAATTATCGTTCAAAAAATAATCAGCATCTTGCGTTGCTGCTGAGACTGTCAGAGCTTTGCTCATTACAGTCTTAGTATACAGTTTGCAAAACTAACTGTAATCATTAAAAACACATAGCAATATACTAATTCTTTTTTGAACAAGAAAGAGGAGAAGAAATGAAAAATGTATGTATAATAGGAAGTGGAAGCTGGGGAGTAGCTCTAGCAATAAATTTAGCATTAAAAGGACATAATATAAAAATATGGTCTTTTTCTGAAGAAGAAAGAGATTTAATAAATAATGAAAAAAAATGCAAATTTTTACCAAAAGCAGAAATTCCAAATAATATATACTGCACAACTTCTTATGAAGAAGCAATTGAAGGCAGTGATATAATTTTACATGTTACACCATCAAAATTTACACGTAGTACAGTAAAAGAATATAAAAAGTATGTAACTGATCAGGTTGTTGTAATATGTTCTAAAGGATTTGAAAAAGACTCTTTAAAAACATTAGACGATGTTGTACAAGAAGAATTACCAAATTCAAAAATAGCAGTACTTTCAGGACCAAGTCATGCAGAAGAAGTATCAATAGAAGTGCCAACTGCGTTAGTTGTAGCTTCAAAATATAAAGAAGTAACAGATATGATACAAGAAGAATTTATGAGTGATTCTCTAAGAATATATACTTGCACAGATGTAAAAGGAGTGGAACTTGGTGGAGCTTTAAAAAATATAATAGCATTTTGTGCAGGAGTTGCAGCAGGGTTAAAACTTGGAGACAATAGTTTTGCTGCATTAATCACAAGAGGACTCAAAGAGATAGCAGAGCTTGGAGTAGCTTTAGGAGGAGAAAAAGAGACTTTCTATGGACTTACAGGACTTGGAGATTTAATAGTTACTTGTTTAAGTGAACATAGTAGAAATAGAAAAGCAGGAATGCTTATAGGACAAGGAAAAACAATAGAAGAAGCAAGAAAAGAAGTTGGAATGGTAATAGAAAGTATAGATAATATTGAAGTTGCACACGAACTTGGTAAAATACATAACATAGAAATGCCAATTCTTGAAAGTGTATATAATACTCTATACAATAATCTTGACCCAAAAGAAGCAGTTTTAAAATTAATGCAAAGAAATAAAAAAGCTGAATTTTAATTTTCTCTGTATAATTTTTCTTTAAAGAAGAAAAATAAAACTAAGAAAGGAATGAAACAGATATGGAGATATTTGAGAAAATTGGCGATGCAGCCAGTAAAACATACAAAATGACTGCTGAAAAAACTTCAAAGATAGCAAAAGAAACAAAAATTAAAATGCAGATTAGTGAACACAAAAAGGATATAAAGGACATATATATAGAAATTGGTGAAGCAGTATACGAAAAATTTGTTAGAGACGAAGATTTAGATTTAGAAGCATTAAAACAAAGCTGTGAGGAAATACAGATTTTATCAGATAAAATTGTTAAATGTAAAGATGAAATACTAAAATTAAAAGAGAAAAAGCAATGCAAAAACTGCTATGAAGAAATAGAAATAGTAGCTAATTATTGTCCTAATTGCGGATTTGAACAAGAAGCTGAAGAAGTACAACAAAAAGAAGAAACAGAAGTAGAAGAAGACAAGGAAGAAACAGAAAATGAATAGTAATTAATAAGGGTATCTTTCATAAAGGTACCTTATTAATTTGTCTGCATTATTTTCAGTTACATTTATAAAAGCACCTCTATCTAAGCTAATCCACATATTAATCTTAAATAGGTCTTTGTTATCAATAAAAGCACCGATTATATCAGCAATTTCAATAGGATTATCAAAAGTTCTTTCCCATTTTAAGTCATTAGGTAGTGAAAACTTTTTTCCATAAAAACTATATAAAAATTTTGCAATTTCTCCACTATTATCACTATAAAGGTTTACAATAGTATTCATATTAGTTTCTCCTTTAATAAATATATCTAATATTCTATACAAACTAATAAAAAATATGTAATTAGAATAAACTTAACATTTTTAACAAATACTAAGTAATATTTATGAGAAAGAGGATAAAAAAATGAGCAATAAACTTATAAGTAATATTTCCAAATTTATAATTATAAGTGCTATAATTGTGGGAATAGTATTTGCATTTACAATGGTTTCTAACGCAGGAAATGTTAAAGGAATATCAGAAAGAAATAAAGAAGAAATTAATTACCTAGATTCAAAGTTATTAACTTTAATTAACTATTTAAATAATATAGATATGCAAAATTATCAAGTAGTACTTACAAAGGTAGAATCAGAAAGCTCAGCAACAAGTAGCTCAGCAAAGAAGGAAGAACAAAGTAAACAGCAAGAGGATACCTCAGAAAATGGTACAGACAAAGAAGAAAAAACTTTGAGTAAGATGGAAAAAGAGACCATAGTATTAGAGGAAGAGAAAATAGATTGGAAAACTATAGAAGGGGAACTTGAAGTATTAGCCTCTACTTGGGCTAATATTGTACTTGACTTATACAAAATCGATGTAAAAGCAGAAGATATTTTAGGATTTAGCAATGACTTAGATGAAGCAATTATAAATATTAAAAAGAAAGAAAAGGCTCTATCTGCTATGTATTTGGCAAAATTATATAGTTATCTACCAAAGTTTGTAGATAAAGATGGAATAGAAGAGATAGAAAAAGAATCATTACAAGCAAAAACTCATATTATAAACGCATATGCTTATGCAGAGACAAAGAATTGGGATAAAATAAAAACAGAGATACAAAAGGCTGAAACTATATTTACAAGTTTAGTAAATGATACAGAAAATATTGATAATCAAAAAAAATATAACATAAATAAAGCATATATTTTAATAGAGGAATTAAAAAATTCCTTAGAAAGAAAAGATCTAGGAATTTTTTATTTGAAATACAAAAATGTTTTAGAAGAATTAAATATATTAACTTAAAATTTTCTTCTAAATCTAAATTTACATTTGCTAGAAATAAATTTAGCAAAATCTTCAGAACTTCCAAGTGAAAATGTCTTTTTTGAGATTAAAAAGGCATTTTCTTTTGTTACATATAAATAAAAGTAGTCTTTTGTTTCGAATACTTTACGAAGCATAATATATCTATAAATAAAAGAGCCATTATTATTTTTTACTTCAAAATTTTTATCAAAAAAAGTAAAAGTATTAGTATTATTAGTCGATATCTTATCACTCTTAACTTCCCTATTTACTACCATTTTAGGATGGTATAATCTATAAAAAATAAAAGCAATTAAAACTATTGTAAAAAGTACACCTTGTAGTCTTAGCTCTGAGTCAAATGCAATATAAATGCAAAGTATAAAAAATGCACTCCAAGCAATAGTGTATAAGGTGTAAGCAAAATTATGAGTTTTATTATGAAATTTTAAAAATTCGATATAAATATCTTGAGTATAAGTTGTAGAGTTTTTAAAAAGTTCCTTCATATGACAAAACCCCTTTCTAAAGTATGATTTGATTGTATCACTAAATTTTATAAAAATCAACAATATAAAACTAGCTATACAAGTATTACTAAACTTTACAAAAATAGGCAAAAATGATATACTAAATAAGTTAAAATGAATTGTTTGAAAGGGAATAATGATGAAAGAAGAACTACTAAAAATTGCAAATGAAGTTCAAAAGGATATAGAAGAAGTAACCAAAAAAATTGATGAAGACGCTATGTATAACAGTATAAAAGTATTAAATGCTTTTAAACGTAATAATGTATCAGAAATGCATTTTAATTCGACAACAGGGTATGGATATAATGATGTAGGAAGAGATGTAATAGAAAGAATATTTGCAGAAGTTTTAGGAGCAGAAGATAGTTTGGTAAGAAATCAATTTATTTCTGGGACGCATGCATTAACAGTCGCACTTTTTGCACTTTTGAGACCAGGAGATACACTTCTTGCAATATCTGGAAAACCATATGACACATTAGATGAAGTAATAGGAATAAAAGAAAATGCAAGCTCACTTAAAAGTTTTGGAGTAAGTTATAAAGAAATAGAGTTAAAAGGAAATGACTTTGATGTAGAAAAGATTACTGAAACTCTAAAAAATGAAAAGATAAAATTAGTACATATACAACGTTCTAAAGGATATTCGACAAGAGATAGTATATGCATTGAAAAGATTAGTGAAGTAATAAAAGAAATACGTAAAGTAGACAAAGAGGTAATTATATTTATAGATAATTGTTACTGTGAATTTGTAGAAAGACAAAGTCCATTAGAGGTCGGAGCAGATGTAATTGTGGGTTCACTAATAAAGAACTTAGGTGGCGGAATTGCAAATAATGGAGCATATGTTGCAGGAAAAGAAAAATATGTAGATCTTGCAGCAGAAAGACTGACTTCACCAGGACAAGGAAAAGAAGTAGGACCAACATTAGGTGCAAATAAAAGCTTCCTTCAGGGAATATATTTAGCT